>CAYVHK010000016.1:38144-42614 GCA_964451145.1 uncultured bacterium
ATCGCTGAGACTTCACCGGATTCTAGGGCTTGAGGCATTTGGTCAGTCGGATAATTGCCCAGTTCCACATCTGACTCTGTAAGACCATTTTTTTCCAAAGCTTGGAGCAATAAAAGATGGCCAACAAAGCCGGTTTCCACACCGATTTTTTTCCCTTTCAATTGTCGAATTGTTTCAATCTTGGGCAGGGCAACGATCATGTCATTTCCATTACTGTAATCATTGATAATGATACCAACTCCCTTTTTTCCCGTTTCTCCAGTGACTAGTGCATCGACATTAGTCATGCAGCAAGCATCAACTTGTCCAGTGGCGAAAGCATCCATGGAGGGCGTATATTCCAACCATTGGAATTCCACATCAACACCAACTTCCTCAAACCAGTCTTTTTGTATTCCAATCTCCCAAGCTACCCAACCAGGCCAATCACTATAAGCAATTTTTAATCTAGCGTGGCTGTTAGGACTTAACAAACTAATAAGAACTACGAACAAAAACCAAACACGTAAAAAAAACATCCGTTTCTGAAAGCTTAATAATGATATTTGCAAGATTTTTACCAAATTTGTATCCTCTTTCTCAAAACACCTTTTTCTATAGAACTCTCCGTAACAACAGACCACGATTTAACGAACCGCTTCAAATAATTAAACAGCCAGAATTTTAAAAAACATACAACTCCTAAATTATCTTTGCTAATCTAAACAAGATCGAATTTTCTTATTTTGTTTTCCAAAAAATATTTTAACAAGACTGAAGATAAAAGATTTTGCTAACCAAAGGTGTTTAGCAACTACCTAAATGGGAATATAATTTTATTGACGAAAGATTCTGATATCAACCATATGTATTAGGAATACTGTGTTAAGCTGTCGCTTTCAGCCACAAACAAATAAAGTTGTAGCATCACCCGTGCCATAAATGATAACAACTATTTTTTACTAGGATTGGATATTGGGTCGATCAAAATGGAACGACTGCGACATTTTTGTTTCACATGCGGCACCAATACTACAGTTGTCCTATCCTGTTTTTATGATCTGCTATCATTACATTAGCAAACAAAAAACAAGCAAAGTATTAAATTTTTGAACAAAGAAAATATAGAAAAGAAAAATACCAACTAAGGAATACAAACATGCGATATAACTTTAACCATACACAAGGGACCGATTGCAACAGTTATAGATAATTACTTGATTAGCAGTATTCAAGGGCGAACAAAATGGTGGCTATTCGATAACAGTTCTATTTAAAATACATTTTTAAAGCACCATATGATTGGTTATTAGTCGGGCGAATGTTGCCAGATTACTGGGTGTTGGTGCCCCTGGAAAAGATCTCCCTCTTTTCGTGGACACACCTTTAGATTGCTGTGTGAATGCCCACCTTGGGTCGTATATCTAACGTGATCGGCTATCATATGTATTGCCAATCCTAGTCGAGGTTGAGTGGACTGGTTAGGACCTGACCCGTGAATTGTCTTTGCATGGTGAAAGCTGACTGATCCCGCCTTGAGTTCACAGTGCACAATTTCCCATTTTTCTCCTTTGGGTATTTAGACTTTTCTGGCTGTTTTCTCCATTTCCAAAGTGCGTTCAGATGCTTTCATAGATTGACCCCATCGATGGCTCCGCGGAACAACCATCATGGCTCCATTTTCAATATTAACATCACTCAGAGCTACCCAAGCAGTGATGAGATCAGCACGATCACAAACCTGCCAGTAATTCCAATCCTGATGCCAACCGATGTTACCGGATAATGTTTTTGATCTTGCCGGCGGCTTATAAAGCAACTGATCATGCCACATGCATACACCATTGGCTCGTAGTAATTTGGTTGCTATTTTTCCAATTCGACTATCTAGAGACAATTTACAAATAGGGCCTCCAGCCCACCAAGCATTGTTGATTTGAACCAGACCGCATAAGTCTTTGCGATCAGGCCAATTACGCCCAGCCATCGGTTCATGACCTGACTCATATTGATGGTTCATAATATGAGTCATCGATTGCCGGTACTCGGTCAATTCTTGGTCAGAAAATAACTGTTTAGGTTCAATCCAATAACCGTTCGATTCAAAAAAAACCTCCGGATTCACTATTTAAGTCCTATTCAGTAGACAATCAAACGCGTGTTGTGAGCCAATTGAAAAAATGATGATCAGCTTTTTCTATTGGTTCTAAAAATTAGCAAAAAATTAGCGTTCCGAAAAATTCTGGTCGATGAAAATCTGGCTTAGGCACATCGACAACAGACCAAGTCAGCCAATGTGGATGGGAACTCTGGTCTGCACACTTATAGAAATTTGCTTTCCATTTTACCCCAGAAGCAGGTGTTGCAACCTCAGTATATCTAGAAAGGATTGAGATTGGTAATTTGTATTCTAGTGTCCAGATGGTAGGTTGCATGATTTCTTCGGTAATTAGTCTGGGTAGGGAAGTAGCTATCTGGATCTGATCTAAATCATTATTGGTCAATGGCTTGGAGTTAAGGCCCCTAGAAACTTGATGGTACATAAGCGTTGTACCACCACAATTAGTTTCAAGATTGAAATAACCGCTACCCATATCTTTTTCGGGTGTGAAAAAAAATTCCACACAACTATCCTGACAAACTGATGATTGGTGTCCTTGCGATAGAGATCTGATGTACTGGTCATAAACCTTGAAAATAACGTATATCGACTTATAATCATAAAGTAACTTGAACTCTACCTGCGGAAAATGATTCGGTAGACTTCCCATGAAAAACTCTACATGGCCCACTGGAGCGTCTGACCAGACAGATTTATCCCATTTTGCATTAATGGTAAAGTCTCCAGATAGAGGACGAACCATGTATTCTTTTGGAGTATGTCTTATCATGAATAACCTGATAAAGCCTATGGTAGGCTTCATCTATTATATTAGAGTTTTTCTAGCCAATTTCACGAATAAGGATGATGAAATAACCTTACGATCTGAGGTCAGAGGATTTTCACTGTTTGATCTTACCCCAAGTAAGTGCCAGTTTATAAGTGTTGGAAACCGATAGTGCTGTTTCCAACACCTTTACTTATTACCTGCTTTTAATCTTTCTCGGTTAGCGTGATATCGAATAGGACAACATCATCAATGATACCCTTAGTATAGCGGAGGGGAATGCTGACGGATGGCCCCACTCCCCTCCGCTGGTTCCGTATCCACTTTTAGTGTCGAATTTAACCTCAGCTTCCTGTGTGCCATCTACCCATATAGAGGATGCGCCTTTGGCACAACCAACCACTCCAGTGATAAAATGCCATTTATCATCTTGCGATCACTGTAGTACCATCAAACTCCAAGCCTTTACCAAACTTTCCATTTACTCGTTTGGTACCACCTTCAATTTTGCCATCGTGTCCATTCTTGGTTGCATCTATGGCTTTATTCTCCTGTCTTTTATCAAATAGCCAAACTGCAACCATAGATTCCGGTCTAACTTTTGTATGCACAAAACAGCTGAGAAATATAGCTAAAATCAATGAAAATAAAAATTGTTTTTCATTGGTTCGCTTCAGTTTTCAACTGACATTATCAACGTAAATATATTAATCAGATTCTATGGCGCTATTTCACTTTTGTCAAGCTAGCAAGTAATTCTACTAACTATTTCAGGTCGAGATCGAGGTCGTACTGGAGAAGGACTAAAGTTAATATAGTTTTTTTCTGCTTCTGATAAAAAAGGTTTTATGAGTTGATTTTTATCTATACGTAATCGGCATGATGAAAACTAGGGAAAAGAATACTAATTACCACCTATATTACCATGGATGATTATTCCTGACGCAATTATTGAAAGATCGTCTAATTTATTTCAGCGACCAATTGATTGTTCAGTGTTCAAGTCAGATTTTGGCTTCACTTTAATCGTTTTGTATTCCTTTAGAATTACACGGCCAGCTTTGGCTCCTTTTTCTTTTCGCAGATTTTTTCTTTGAGTATAGTGAACTGCCACTTGTCCACCTTGTCGACTTTTACTATGATAGGCGGCGAGTGCAGCTGATTCTTGAAGTGTTTTCTTGGGTAACCTATTAAGTTTTTTATGGTTGCGTACAATTACGTGTGCCCCAGAATTATCGGCTACATGCAACCAAAAATCTTGTGGTGAGGATAGTTTGAAGGTCAAATAATCGTTGTTTTCTGCCCGATTTCCTACCAAAATTTCCATTCCATCAGAGGACATAAACGATTTGTATCGCTGGTTCATAGATTAGACATTGCTATGGTTCGTTCAATTAGAATAATCATATATAAGTGAATACTTGATAATTTACCTCGTTAGTTGCCATTCAAAAAGCATAATCTTTTTCCCACATTATTTACTGTTCTTATGAGAAAAACTTTATTTTCATAACCCATTGGAATCTCTAGATTTTCAACTTAAAGAAGACAAGAATAAGAGGTATTTTAGTTCTGAATGATATCCGTATTACAGGATTTTGAA
>CAYVHK010000017.1:0-13333 GCA_964451145.1 uncultured bacterium
GCATACCACGCGAACAAGAATTTGCCGAGATTTCTCGCTCTTTAAAAAGTCTAGCTGTGGAGTTAGAGCTGACGGTAGTAGCTTGTGCACAACTCAGTCGAGAAGTTGAACGTCGGCCCGATTAAAGACCAGTCTTATCAGATTTGCGGGAATCTGGCTCAATTGAGCAGGATGCCGATCTGGTAGCATTTCTATACCGAGATGACTATTACAACGAACAGAGTGAAGAAGCCGGTATAGCGGATCTAATGGTCAAAAAACACCGTAGCGGTGCTACTGGCACTATCCAACTTGAGTTTGTGGCCGAACAAATGCGATTTGATAATTATACTCGTTACTAGGTCGTCTGGATTTGAAACGGAAGCTATGTTTTGTCGACTCTAATTAAACCAATTGAAAAAATAGGGCAATTGATGGTTGCCTTTTTCATTGGACTAGGTGAAGCTACCATGTTGACGCTTTCCTCTATTGGTTTGGCTTGTCAGCCCCCTTACCAATTTCATATGGTGCTTCGTCAATGCTATCTGGTTGGAGTGACGGCACTACCTGTCGTCATATTTACCGGCATTTTTACTGGCTTGTTAGTTGCGACGCAAGGTTATCATCAACTTAAACTCTTTTCAGCTGAAGGGACGATCGGTGGATTCGTTAGCGTCACTATTATCAAAGAGTTAGGTCTAGTTGTACCAGCCTTTGTCATGGCTGGTCGAATTGGGGCTTCGATTACTGCGGAATTAGGAACGATGAAGGTAACCGAACAAATAGACGCATTAGAGGTGATGGCTGTGGATCCAGTGAAATACTTGGTCGTTCCCCGTTTGGTCGCCTGTTCAATCATGTTACCGGCCTTGACTCTATTTTCTATTGCTTTTGGTATTGGTGGTGCGTATTACGTGGTAATTAAATTATTTGGTATGAATGGAAACTTTTTTTGGAAAAACTTGAAGTCTTTTATGTATCTGAGCAGTATTGTGGTCAGTGTCGTAAAAGCCGTTTCTTTCGGTGTGTCAATTGCTATTGTGGGTTGTTACAAAGGGTTTTCGGTTGCTTCCAATAATGGGGCTGAGGGAGTTGGTCGAGCCACTACCGGTTCTGCGGTCACCGCTATTATGATTATTCTAATTATCGATTTCCTCCTGAATCATCTACTATATGCTATTTTGGGTTTCAAATAATCAACCTTTAGGTTTAAAACTGCTATGATTTTGGTCAAAGGCCTGTGGAAAAGCTTTGGGGACAAGAGTGTTCTGAGAGGTATCGATCTGCACATACCACGTGGTGAGACACTAGTTATTATGGGACCGAGTGGGTGTGGAAAGAGCGTTTTACTTCGTTTACTAACAGGTTTGCTCAAACCAGACCAAGGGGAGATTTGGTTCGATGGTCAGGAAATATCCAATTTATCCAAGAAAAAGTTAATTCCTATTAGACAAAGAATTGGCATGTTGTTCCAGTCAGCAGCCCTATTTGACTTTATGACGGTAGAAGAAAATGTTGGCTTCACGCTTCAGCAACATCACGGCTGGAAAGACATTCACCAAATAGCCAAAGAGAAATTGGAATTAGTAGATTTGCATAATGTTGAACAATTGAAACCTGCTGAGATTAGTGGTGGCATGAGAAAGCGAGTGGGTCTAGCTCGAGCAATTGCTGCGGACCCAGAAGTTATTTTTTATGATGAACCGACTACTGGTCTCGATCCAGTTACTTGTGATGAAATTAATCAACTAATGTCTGATCTACATGATAAATTAAGTGTCACTTCCGTCATCGTTACTCATGATATGGACAGTGCCTTCTTTGTAGCCACCCGTATGGCGATGCTATATCAAGGTAAAGTAGTGGCTGAAGGTACCCCCCAAGAAATAATGAATAATGAAAATCCAATTGTTCGTCAGTTTATTTATTCCGGTTCTCGAAAAATGCTAGCTACTCAACAAAAAGGGAATATTAACAGTGTGGAGTCTTAACCTTAAAGTTGGTATTACTGTTTTTGTTAGTATCTTGATCTTGGTCGTGCTACTGATTTCTGCAACTGATTCTCCATTTGAGCGACGTGGAGACTTACTAACTGCTCATTTCAACTTTGTTAATGATCTTAAAGTAGGGGCGGGTGTAATGTTGTCTGGTGTACAAATTGGTCGTGTTACCGCAATTCGATTATTGGAAGATGCCAGTAAAGTGCAAGTTGATTTACGGGTAGAGAAAGCTTTTCAACGTTTGCGACAGGGAGCCCGTATCCAAATTGGTATTATTGGCTTTGTGGGTGAGGCTTTCGTTGACATTAAAAATGGACCAAAGGCAAAACGATTAATAAAATTTTCCGACCTGCCTTTAATTGGAGTTGATCCAGTTTCTGTAGCTGACGTAGTTCAAGGTGGAATTGACATGGTTGCTCAGACGATGGAACTTATTCAATTGTCCAAGACATTGATCAATGACAACCAACATCAGGTCGCTGCGACAGTTACTGATTTAGGTCAGCTAATCCGGAAAATTAGTCAAACGGTTGATCAGAGCCAAAAAAAATTAGACCAAACTTTATCTGGTCTTAAACAGGCCACCAATGAAGTTCAGAACGATGTGCAGATTACGTTGGAAAACCTGAATACTGCTACCGATCAGATTTCAGCTGTTCTTCTACAAGTGGCACAAAATACAACTGCCATTACAGAATCAGTAGATGACTTAATTCATCAAAACGAACCAGCGATTACCAGCACATTAAATACGTTTCAGAGTATTGCTATGGATCTAAAAAGTATCAACCAACAGGTCGAGGTGTCCCTTGAAAAAATACAGGATGAAATCTTGGGTTTAACCGTTATCAGTCGTGATGCTATCGAGGCAAAATTACCCAAAATAGATAAAACCTTCGACGAAATTACCGAAGCCAGCAGGAAATTTGGTCAATTGAGCAATGATCTCAAAAATCTGGTTGGCCAAGTCGATGGCGGAACCGGTAGTTTTGCGCAATTGATTCATCAGCCAGATCTAATTGAAGGTGTCAAAAAAAATCTCGATCAACTCGGCCGAACTCTGGAAGGCACAACAGCTTTGACTCAAGAATGGCAACGAAGGTCGAATTCTTTGCAATTACCTTCGATCCGTTGGCATTCCGAAATTCGTTATCTCACCTTAGATGATCAGTTGCAAAACGAATTTTTGCTCGGTTGGTCACCAAATAAAAAGCAGGTATTGCAATTTGGATTTGCCAGTTACCGTCAGGGAAAAACAGCTCGTTTATCATTTCAATACAGCTACAGCATACTACCATTTCTAAGAGGTCGAATTGGTTTCAGTCAAGCCGGACCTCGTGTGGCGACCGATTTAATGTTGTTTGATCGGCGATTTGGTTTTACTCTACTAACTCATGGTGTCATGTGGAATCATTCCTTGGAAGATTCGGCCAAAGATATCGCTCTAAGAGCAGAATTATACTGGAAAATGCGATTGACAAAATCGACTGCTCTCCATTGGTTAATTGGTGTTGATCGTTTGGCCAACAGGACAGGATGGAAAAAACCTCAGCTAGCCCTCGGTCTCCGGTTAGCTGGTGGTAATTGGTAACAACTCAGTAAGAAAATGGGCAAAGGAAAAAGATCACAATTTATTTGTCATTCCTGTGGACATGTGTCCTTGCGCTGGCTAGGTCGTTGCCCTGACTGTAACAAATGGGATAGCTTAGTGGAAGAGGCGGTCATCTCTAAAAAGGAAAAACAACATCCAACCTTTACTGCTAGTCGGCCAGAGGTGATTACAGATATTACTGCTACCGAACATCATCGACTCAGTACAAAGATTAGTGAATTGGACAGGGTTCTAGGTGGTGGTATTGTTCCAGGATCAGTAACGTTGATTGCTGGCGACCCGGGCATTGGAAAATCAACGCTCTTGTTACAAGCCAGCAATGACCTGAGTCTTCAGCATGGAATAGTTTTGTATGTGTCCGGTGAAGAATCGGTATCGCAAACCAAGTTGCGTGCGAATAGGCTTGACATTCATTCTGATTCATTGTATGTTCTGTGCGAGAATAGTCTGGAACAAATTGAGTCGCATATCACTTCTCTCAATCCGAGCGTGGTGGTGGTTGATTCAATTCAAACCGTTTTCCAACCACATCTACAGTCAGCACCGGGTAGTGTAACCCAAGTCCGTGACAGTGCTGGCCATTTGCTCATCTTGGCTAAGACAAAAAACATTCCCATCATCTTGGTCGGACATGTTACCAAAGAAGGAGCTCTGGCGGGACCGAAGGTTCTGGAGCATATGGTGGATACCGTTCTCTATTTTGAAGGTGAAAACCATCATGTATATCGAGTGTTAAGAGCGGTTAAAAACCGATTTGGTTCAACCAACGAAATCGGGGTTTTTGAGATGTCAGCCAGTGGTTTGATCGAAGTTTCTAACCCGTCTGAACTGTTTATTAGTGATCGTGTTGAGAATATCTCCGGTTCGGTAGTTGTCTCTAGTATGGAGGGGACCCGACCGATTTTGTTTGAAATTCAGGCTCTGGTTGCTCCATCAAATTTTAGTATTCCACGCAACACTACAACCGGTATCGATCGTCAGCGTATTGCTTTATTAGTTGCTGTTTTACAAAAACGCGTCGGCTTTGAGATTGGCAATTCTGATGTTTTTGTTAATGTAACTGGTGGTATGCGCGTTGATGAGCGTGGCGTTGATCTTGGAACTATAATGGCGATAGCATCTAATCATCGTGACATCCCAATTCCGATTAAAACAGTCGTTATGGGTGAGGTTGGTTTAGGGGGTGAGGTTCGTCCCGTTACACATATCAGTAGGCGACTCCGAGAGGCAACCAAATTAGGATTTGACCGAGCGATTTTTCCAGAATATAATCGAAATAACTACTTGGCTGAAACCGATAAACAAATGGGGGAGGAAATTGAACTTGTTGGTGTAACTGACCTTTACGGTGCCATTAGCGCGTTGTTGTAGATTATTGCCGATTTCGGCCGAAAAGCATCGTCCTATTGTGGGAGGATGATGCCTCGTCGTTGGATGGAAAAATTGCGACACGACGGATCGGCATGTGGGTATGCTTTAAACGAGTACTCACTCTTATTGCACATTCCCCACCCAGAAGAGAGGGTGACGTTGTGATCATTTGGTTAATTCGCCTTGGTTTCATACTGGTAAGTGGGTTATTTGGCTTGGCACTCGCCGATGTTTCTGGCAGTGCAACTGGTGCTGTCATGGCCATTGTTTTAGTCGCATTTGAGACCTTAAACAACAAATCACGCCTGTCAGACTTGTTTTCGGCTTTAGTCGGTTTTTCCTTAGGGGTCGCTCTGGCCGGTATTACTACTTACATTATTCACACTTTTAAACCTGAATTAGATAGATTCGACCGTTATATTGTTGCTAGCATCACTTTCCTATTTACGTCCGGTGGAGTGATGATCGGCTATCATACTCGGCGCCAATTGTCCATGTTCATTCCAATGGCTGATACTGATGATGATGCGATAGGTGAAAGAGAATATCGTCAATTACGAATTCTGGATACTAGTGTTATTATTGATGGCCGTATTTTAGAAATTTGCCACACTGGATTTATTGATGGTCTATTGATAATACCTCGGTTTGTGCTCAATGAGCTCCAGCATATTGCTGATTCAACAGAAGATCTTCGTCGAGAGAAAGGTCGACGTGGTTTCGATATTTTGCGTAGTTTGCAGAATGCCCCTGATATTGACACTGAAATTTCGGAAGATGATTTTCCTGAAGTACCGGAGGTCGATGCTAAGCTGATCCGACTGGCACGAAAACGTGAGGCCCAAATTTTGACCAATGACTTTAACTTGAATAAAGTAGCGGAACTTCAAGGCATTGTGGTTTTGAACATCAACGAATTAGCCAACTCAGTCCGGCCCGATTTCATTGCTGGTGAACAGATCGAAATCCGCATCACGCGTGAAGGCAAAGAACCCAATCAAGGCGTTGGTTATTTGGCTGATGGAACTATGGTGGTTGTCGAAGGTGCTCGCGAGTCAGTCAGCAAAACAGTTGAAGCTGTTGTAACACAAACATTACAGACTAGCGCTGGACGAATGATATTTACCCGAATAGTTGGGTATGAAGAAGAATTTGGTGAAAGTAACCACTACCTTGAAATCTATGAAAAATCTAGCAGACATCGACAGGAAGGTATGCGCACTCATTCCAGCCGCTGGAATCGGAAGCCGCATGGCCGAGCTTAGCGCCATCAAAAAAACCTATCTATCATTGGGCGATCGGCCCATTTTGAGTCATACTCTTTCGATTTTTGACCAAGTTTCCAGCGTTAGTCAGATTATCGTTATGGTCAGTTCAGGGGACGTAGAAAAGTGCTGGTCGGAAGCCATCACTCCTTATCATTTTCAGACACCAATACAAGTAGTAGTTGGTGGAGCTACGCGCCAAGAGTCCGTTTTTTTGGGTTTGAAAATGGTAAATAAACATACGGATTGGATTGCCATTCACGATGGGGTACGACCATTTATAACCCAGTCCCAAATTGAGAATTGTTTGAACGAATGCAATACATTTCAAGCGGTAGCCCTAGCTGTTCCTGTGAAAGATACTATTAAGGTTATTGATCAAGACCAATTTGCGGTTCAAACCCCTGAACGGCAAACATTATGGGCAGTACAAACACCACAAGTCTTTAACAAAAAACTACTGATAGATGCTCACAACATCGCTATTCGGGCAAAAAAAACAGCGACAGACGATGCCACGCTGGTTGAACAAAATGGTACCCCCGTCAAACTGGTAGAAGGCGATTATCGAAACTTGAAAATTACTACTCCTGAAGATTTGGAAATTGCTCGAACTTTTTTAGCCAACTCTAATCCCGATCAAGCCAATATTAAACCAAGTAGAATACTTGCACCTCGAACCGGTATCGGCTATGATTTGCATCGGTTGGTAAAGGACCGAAGACTAGTTTTGGGTGGTGTCGAAATTCCGTTTGAATTCGGCTTATTGGGACATTCCGACGCTGATGTTTTAACTCATGCTATTTGTGATGCTATGTTAGGAGCAGTTGCCCTAGGAGATATTGGACAGCATTTTCCAGATAATGACCCACAATACGCTGGAATCGATAGTCTGATTCTACTTGATCGTGTATGTAAACTGATTGCCCATCAAGGTGATTTCACAGTACAGAATATTGACGCCACAGTGATTTGTCAACGGCCAAAACTAGCCGATCATATACCACAGATGCGACAGAAATTAGCCAAAGTGATTAATATAGACATATCCCAAATTAACATTAAAGCAACTACGGGCGAAGGACTTGGACCTATTGGTGAGTGTCAAGCCATCGCAGCCCAATCCGTTTGTTGTTTGACTTATCCATTACCATTAAAATAGTATATCACTAGTTATTAGCGTTCATATAAGCTAAGTTAAGGAATTTTAACGACCGATTTATGCCAATACAGATTTATAATTCTTTGACCCGGCAACTGGAAGATTTTGTTCCACTTCAAGAGGGAAAAGTCACCATGTATAGCTGTGGTCCGACTGTTTACGATTTTTTTCACATTGGTAATGCCCGTACTTTTTTAGTTTCTGATATTATTCGGCGTTACCTAGAATACAAAAACTACCAAGTCCGCTTTGTCCAAAACTTAACAGATATTGACGATAAAATTATTCAAAGGGCGAATGATCAAGGAATTGAGTCATCCGATCTTTCTCAACAATATATTGATGCTTATTTTGTCGACGCCGAGGGGCTTGGGATGCGTAAGGCTGATGTACATCCCTGTGCTACCGACCACATAACGGAAATTATCGATCTGATACAAAACCTAGTTCAAAAAGGATATGCCTATGAAAGTCAGGGCGATGTTTATTATCGGGTTACCCGTTTTGATGAATATGGAAAATTATCTAACCGAAATTTAGACGATTTGCTAGCTGGAGCTCGGGTGGAGGTTAACGAAAAAAAAGAAGACCCACGCGATTTTGATCTTTGGAAGGCTGCTAAACCTGATGAACCATGGTGGGATAGCCCTTGGGGAAAAGGTCGACCAGGATGGCATATTGAGTGTTCGGCTATGGTGATGAAACATTTAGGGGATACTATCGACATCCACGCTGGTGGCCAAGATTTGCAATTCCCACATCACGAAAATGAGATTGCTCAAAGTGAGGCTGTAACAGGAAAGCCTTTTGCCAATTACTGGGTTCATACAGCATTTTTGCGGGTTAACGGTAACCGAATGGGCAAATCAGAAGGTAACTTCATCTTCATCCGTGACGCTCTGACCGAGTACAAACCAGAGATCATTCGCCATTTCCTGTTATCAGCCCATTATCGTCATCCGCTAGACTATAGTAGTAACAGTTTGTCCGAATCAGCAAGTGCTATTCGGCGACTTCAAACATGTCTAGATCGGATTCGGCCGTATGAATCAAATTTAGATGATGATCAATTGATTGATGCTGATATGGCAAGTGCGATTAGCCAGATGCAAGTCAATTTTGAGCAGTCTATGGACAATGATTTTAATACTGCTGCGGCTATGGGAGCGGTCTACACCTTTGTTGGTTATATCAATCGTCGTCTACAAGGAATCGGCTCATTAGAAGATCAAAAAATGATTACACTTGGATTTGGTCAAGCGCATCGTGCTTTAACCACAATCTGCCAAGTATTAGGCATTTACAATCCACAGCAATCATCAACCAGTAATGATTCGTTAACAGAGGGTTTAATGGGATTGGTTTTGGAATTGCGTCAATCTGCCCGCCAGCGGAAAGACTGGGCAACAGCAGACCAAATTCGAGATCAGTTGGTTGAACTAGGTATTGAATTAAATGATTCTAAGTCGGGAACGAATTGGTCGATTAGCAATTAACTTGTTACTATCTATTAATTTTTTAGTATAAAGGAGAAAAAAATGCGACAGCGTAGTTGGCAATTTGCCATTATTTTTGTTTTATCCGCCTCGGTTTTGTTGAGTACAGGGTGTGTGTTGAGCGGACCGAAGTATAACTGGAGTAAAAATATTGCTATCAGTGCTAGTAGTGGTCGAGCTGGTAGTGAAAGTCTCGACTCGCCTATGCATGATGATAATATCAACACTTACGGTGAAACGGGTCCACTACTTCTTGATGCTCGTGACCAGGCCTCGTTAGAGGAAGCTGATAAATTTTCGCAAGCCACTTTGCGTTGGGTTAAGCCACAAACCATTCAGCGTGTGGTGGTAAAAACCGATCAGTATGAACTGGAATTCTTCAATATTTACTACCAAGACAACGAGGGAAATTGGCAACTTTTGAAAGAAGTCAAAAACAATATTTCTAAGGCCTATAGTTATGTTCATCCTAAACCGATTACTACTACACATCTACAAATCCGAGTACCTAACCGATGGGATTCCCGTCGTGTTGGTGGACAAAAACGAAGAACTGTGGGGGAAGGTGGAGCTCCTAGTGTAAGCTACAAAAAAATTCGTGAAATTGAAGCTTATTATGCTCTTCCAATGGACATACCAGCCACTACCGAATAGCGATAACAAATCGTTTTTCACTTTGAGATTGAGATAAGTTGATGGTGGATAATTTAGAGATGTCGATCGACAAATCATTAATCTACCTCAACTTAATCCCAGGTGTCGGTCCCCAAACTATCCGCCAGTTGTTACAAAACTTTGAGTCAGCAGATGAGGTTTTATCTCTGACGTTGACAGATATCGAATCCTTAAAAATACCGGCAAATAAACATGCGCTACGACGCATTTTGTACGAAAAAAGGCAAATCTCCATTGACCGAGAAATCGAGTTGATTCAGGAACATGATTGCCAAGTAGTAGCCTTTACTAATTCATCCTACCCATCATCTTTAAAAGAGATCCCCGATCCACCACTCATCCTCTATTTCAAGGGAAAAATACCACCTCACGTCGTTCCTTGGTTGTCAATTGTTGGTACACGAGAACCGACAATTAGGAATAAAGAGATTTGTTA
Organism: uncultured bacterium; assembly: GCA_964451145.1. GTDB lineage: Bacteria > Poribacteria > WGA-4E > WGA-4E > UBA9662 > TMED15. Next base: position 9,997 of record CAYVHK010000017.1, read on the forward strand.
CGAATTAGCCAGTCAGTGTGCCAAACAGGGGGCGACTATTGTTAGTGGTGGTGCTAAAGGAGTTGATACGGCCGTTCATCGCGGAGTGTTAGACGTCAAAGGAAAAACTGTATCAGTGATAGCCTGTGGTTTGAGTCAAGTTTACTCGTTTGAAAACCAAGACCTGATGACAGAGATCATTCAAAATGGTGCTGTTATCTCTGAGTTTCCTATGGCTGTGAAACCAAAACCGATGAATTTTTCACAGCGGAACCGATTAATTAGTGGATTGTCGAGAGAAACACTTGTGGTAGAAGCTTCAGCTCGAAGTGGTTCTCTAATTACGGCTCGTTTAGCCCTAGAGCAGGGGCGAAAAGTTTTTACGCTATCTGGCCCATTACCGTCTAGCACAATACGAGCTACACATCGACTCATCAACCAAGGTGCTAAATTAGTGCAGTCAGTGGAGGATATGCTGGGCGTACTACCACACTACTTTGATAATCAGCCGAATCCTGAGGATCCTCAATCAGTCCAAGCTGATCAACTCAAACCAGACAACTTGCAAAAACCTAATCCTGAATTCAAAAAAGAAAATTCAGATGCAGAAATAACAAAACCCGATGGGCATAGCCCCGAAAAAGCTTCACAATCCAGCAAGCTATCGCCACAAGAAAAGCTAATTTTATCAGCTATTGGCAACGGGGAGCAGTCAGGCGTTCACATTGACCACATTGCTCGCACTACTGGCCTACCAGTGCATATCATTGCAGGTGTACTGACCATGAAGGAATTGCAAAGATTGGTAATTCAGTTACCAGGCATGAATTTTATTTGTCAACCAGACAATTAGACCCAAATAGAAAAAAATGCAAAGCAAACTCAATTTTGAGAAACCGTTAATTGAACTGGATAAACAAATCCAGCAATTGAAAGATTTTTCTGATTCTAATTCAGAAATTGATATCTCCAAAGGGCTGATGGCTTTAGAAGATAATGTAAAATCTCAGACTCGTAAGATCTTTAAAGGCCTGAGCCGCTGGGATAAAGTTCAATTGGCTCGACACGAGCAACGGCCACAGTCTTTCTCTTATGTTGAAGCCATTTTTGATGACCGGGTAGAGTTACATGGTGATAAGTGTTATGGTGATGATCGAGCTTTAATTGGTGGCTTGGCTTGGTTTGGAGATCAACCGATCGTCTATTTGGCCCAACAAAAGGGGAGAGACTTAAAAGAGCGACAACAAATGTGCTTTGGCTATACACATCCTGAAGGCTATCGCAAAGCCCGACGATTAATGAAATTAGCCGAAAAATTTGACCGGCCAATTATTAGTCTGGTCGATACTCCAGGGGCTCACTTTGACCGAGGATCGGAGGAGCGGGGACAATCAGTGGCAATTGCGGAGAATTTGGCTCAAATGGCAGGTTTATCTGTACCGATGTTAGTAGTCGTTATCGGTGAAGGTGGTAGTGGCGGTGCCTTGGCCATCGCTGCTGGTGATCGAGTGTTAATGATGGAGTATGCTGTTTATTGTGTAGCGCCTCCGGAAGCTTGTAGCGGTATCGTCTGGAAAGACAACGGAGAGCACGCCCCAGAAGCGACTGAAGGTTATAAACCAATTGCCGACGATTTAATCGAACTCGGTGTTATCGATGAGATTATTCGCGAGCCATTGGGTGGCGCCCATCGAAATCCGGTTCAGGCTATTCGTAATGTTAAACGATCGATCAAAAGACATTTGAACGAGTTGGTTAAAATAGAAAAACAAACCTTGGTGCAACAACGATATGATCGTTATCGCCAATTAGGCATTTACGGAGAAAAAAGTAAATTACAAAATGATTAGGAGACTATAGATGTATAAAATTGCAGTTATTCCAGGCGACGGCACCGGACCTGAAGTTACCGATGAGGCACTAAAGGTATTGTCTGCGGCAGCCGACAGAGATGGAATTGAATATAATTTAACCCATTATGACTTTGGTGGTGACAGGTATTTGGCTACTGGCGATGTCTTGCCAGATGGTGCCGTTGAAGAACTGAGCCAATACAATGCTATCTATTTAGGTGCAGTTGGGCATCCGGAGGTCGCTCCTGGCATTTTAGAAAAAGGCCTGTTATTAGAACTCCGCTTCAAACTTGATCAGTACGTAAATCTGAGACCGGAGACACTATATCCGGGTGTGGAAACCCCCTAAGCCGGAAGGGGCCAGAAGATAATGACTTCGTAGAAGTCAGAGAAAATACTGAAGACATGTACTGTGGGGTAGGTGGATTTCTGCGCAAGGGAACTGCAGACGAAGTGGCAACCCAGACGGCGATCTATACTCGTAAAGGATGCGAACGAATTATTCGTTACGCTTTTGATTACACCCAGAAACGGAATAACCCTAAAGGTAAACGACTAACTTTAGTGGCAAAAACTAATGTTCTCACGTTCGGGCACGATCTTGTTTGGCGAACTTTCCAAGACGTAGCCAACGATTATCCAGATGTTGAAGCCGACTACAATCATGTAGATGCTTGTTGTATGTGGATGGTCAAAAACCCTGAATACTACGATGTGATCGTCACCACTAATATGTTTGGTGACATAATTACCGATTTGGGAGCTTTGATTCAGGGAGGCATGGGGGTTGCTGCTGGTGGGAATATTAATCCAGAACCAAATGGCACTAGCATGTTTGAGTGTATGGGTGGTAGTGCGCCTAAATATACCGGTCAAAACGTTATCAATCCAATTGCGGCGATTGCTGCTATGGCCATGTTGTTAGATCAAGGTGGTTATCGATCATCTGCCGACTGTATCACTGAGGCGATAAAAAGCGTAACTGGAACTAAAATGAAAAGCCAAGCCGCTGGTCGAATGGGTTATTCGACTAGTGAAGTGGGCGATCTGGTAGCAAATTTAGTAGCCGATGAAGATTTTGAAGGTTAAGGGATTTTGAAGTGAGAATGTCCAAACTGTTCGGACGCACACTAAAAGAAATTCCGTCCGAAGCTGAGATTCCCAGTCATCAACTACTACTGCGTGCTGGGATGATTCATCGATTAGCTGTTGGCATGTATAGCTATTTGCCATTAGCTCACCGGTCCATCCAAAAAATTGAGCAAATTATCCGTCAAGAAATGGATGCAATTGGTGGGCAAGAGATCAATATGCCTTTGGTACATCCAGCCGAATTATGGCAAGAAAGTGGTCGCTGGGAACCATTGATTGGAAAAGAGTTGGTTGGTTTCAGCGATCGATTTGATCGAGATTTAGTGTTAGCAATGACACATGAGGAGGCTGTAACTGAGCTGGTACGCAATATAATCAATTCCTATCGACAGTTACCTTTTCAACTCTACCAA
>CAYVHK010000017.1:13343-23372 GCA_964451145.1 uncultured bacterium
CATACTAGTCAGGAAGATCTGGACCAATACTACGAGCAGATATACCAAGCCTATTTAAATATCTTTCATCGTGCAGGCCTTGACGTGGTAGTGGTTGAGTCAGACACTGGTATGATCGGTGGTTCTGCAGCTCACGAATTCATGCTGGTTACTGAATCAGGTGAAGATAACCTGATTTTATGTTCGGCTTGTGACTATACAGCTAATGCAGAAGTAGCCATTTTCCAAAAAAGTCAAACCCAGACCCAAGTTGTGAAACCCTTAGAAGAAGTTGAAACTCCTGACCAACAGACGATTGAAGAAGTGGCAACATTTTTGAGTGTCCAGCAGAATCAAACCTTAAAAGCTGTTTTTTATACTACCGGACAAGGAGAAGTCATTTTCGTAGCCATTCGTGGCGATTTGGAAGTCAATTTGACCAAATTGACCAATGCTGTTGGTGCTGAAGTGCGACCAGCCACAATTGAAGAACTAGATGCTAATAATCTAGTGGCTGGTTACGCTTCACCCATTGGTGTTGAGGACGTGAAAATTTTAGTAGATGACTCAGTGATAAAGGCTACCAATTTGGTGGCTGGGGCAAACAAGATAGGCTATCATCTGAAAAACGTCAACTATGATCGCGACTTTCGGGCTGACATTATTACTGATTTAGCTTTAGCCAAGGACGGTGCGACTTGTACCAAATGTGGCGGACTACTAGAACTTACAAAAGGTATCGAAGTTGGCAATATTTTTAAGCTAGGTACTAAGTATAGTCAAGCGATGAAGGCTACCTACTTAGACCGAAATGGTAAGTCGCAACTGATGGTAATGGGCTGTTATGGAATTGGAGTGGGACGATTACTAGCCAGCGCGATTGAAGCCAATCATGATCCAGACGGTATTGTTTTTCCTAAGTCGATTGCTCCTTATCAGATTCACCTGATGCACATTGGCAAAGGGGAGGAGGTTGTAGAAACAGCCGACCAACTTTACAGAGATTGGACTGATCGAGGCTTGGAAGTTTTGTACGATGACCGGTCGGAAAGCCCTGGATTCTAGTTCAAAGAGGCTGATTAAATTGGTCTACCCCTACGGGCGACAGTCAGCCCAAAGACTTTGGCCGTCGATAGTGTTGAGGTGAAATGGCGTAACCAATCAGAACGAGAGCTTATCAAAATAGACAATTTTGACCCAATAGATGCCGATTAGCTTATTGCATTATCAACTGGAGTAGTCAGTTGTCTACTCCAGTTCGCGTTCATGTTCTCGATTTTTCCAAGGGAATATGTCGTCAACAACTATATAGAAAGCCGGAATTACAAACAGTGTTAGAAAAGTTGCAACAATCAATCCCCAAACAATAGTACTGGCCATCGGCATCCAAGTCGCTGATTTCCCACCGATACCGAGTGCCATGGGTAAAAGACCGAAAATAGTAGTTATTGAGGTTAAAATTATGGCACGTAATCTGGTCTGTCCTCCCTTAATTACGGCTCGCCACTTACCAGCCCCAGTTCGCCGGCGACGGTTGATAAAATCAATTAGAACAATCGAATCGTTAACCACAATACCAGCTAAAGCCACAATTCCAAATAAACTGGACAGCGACAATGGTTGTCCAGTATTGATTAAACCAAGTACCGCACCCATAAAAGCAAATGGTACGGCCATCATGATTATAATTGGTTGAACGAAAGATTTGAATTGAGTACCTAGTATAAAATAAATCAACAACATGCCAACGGCAAAAAGCTTACCAACATCAGAAAAAGCTGAATTAATCTCGGCCAATTCGCCTTCAAAACTGATATTACAAGCCGGGTAACGAATGGTAGCTTGATCGAAAAAGGATTGTATCCTTTGGTTAACTTGTGCTGGCTGGATTTTTTCCTTATCCACACTGGCACGAATAGTAATAGCCCGTTCTCTTTGAAAACGTTCGATAGTGGAATATCCCCTCTGTCGGGACATACTAGCGATGTCTTTCAAAGGGACGATAATTGGTAATCCGATAAAATTTGGCTGAGTTACTAGATTCATTTCCTGCAGATCTTGAATAGACTGACGTCTATCTTCTTTGTACTGAACGACAACATCTATCTCTTCATCACCATCTCGAATCACAGTTGCCTTGAAACCGTCAAATGCACGGCGGATAGATTGGGCAACAGTAGCCACACTTAAGCCATAATCTTGGGCTTTGTCAGTCTTAATTTGTATCTTGAGTTCCTCTTTGCCAAGTTGGTAATCGTCTTGGATATCAAACACACCATCTGTAGAAGAGAGCAAATTTTGAATTTCGTTGGATAGTCCTTCCAGTTGATCAAAATAACGTCCTTTAACTAATACTTCCACATCTGCAGCTGCTGGTGGCCCAGAATCATTTTTAATATATTCCACTGACTCCGGGCCGGCTATCTGTTGGCATCGACCTCGTAGGTCGTCTATTATTTCTTCCACGTCACGTTGCCGTTGCTTCTGTTCCACCAAATCTAGGATTAACATACCTGTATTACTCCCGATAACTGTCCGTTCATTGTTCTTAGTGATGAAGCCAGTTCGGGCCAGTACAGCGTTGATCTCGGATGAAGGCAAAGACAAAGCCTGTTTTTCAAATTGTCGAATGACTCGGTCAGTTTCCTCTAAACTCGTACCGGAGGGAAGAGTAACACCCACGAAAAACATTGGTAACTCATCAGCAGCAAACAAGTTTACTGGAATTCGACCACTGGCAACCAAAGTAATACTACCAGCGATTGTTAATACTACTAAAAACAAGACTAGATACCGCCACCGAAGAACCCACTTTAGTATTTTAGAATAAGGGTTGAGCAGTTGTGCCATCAATCGATCTCTAGCTGGTGAATGTACGACCTTGCCCCATTCAGCAATATGTGAAGGTAAAATCAAGAAACACTCCAAGATTGAGGCAACAATTGTGAGACTGACGACAATTGGAATTACCCGCATAAATCGACCAATCAGACCCGGTAGTAATGCTAAGGGTAAAAAAGCGGCAATTGAGGTTAACGAAGCTGCCAAGATTGGAACAGCAACTTCCTTAGCACCTTCAATGGATGCAATCATTAGTGGCTCGCCTTTTTCTAGCCTTCGATAAATATTTTCAATTACCACGATAGCATCGTCGACCACGATTCCTAGTACCAATACAAGGGCAAATAGTGAACTCTGATTGATGGATTGGCCGTTCAGATACATGACGGTAAAGGTCATCAGTAAAGCAACAGGAATGCCAGCTGCCACGAATAAAGCATTGCGAATGCCAATAAAAATGAAAAGAGCCACTACCACAAAGATAATACCTAGAAAAGCATTAGTCTCAAGAACTTGAATGAAGTTTTTGACAAAAGTTGATGAATCGCTAACTAGAGTGATAGAAGCAGATTCTGGCAAACGGTACTTTCGATAATTATCAACAATAATCTTGACTTGATCAACAATCTTGATGGTGTTGCCTTTTGATTGCTTGGCAACGGACAGAGAAATAGAGGTTTTGCCATTCAGTCTTGTAATAATCCGCCAATCTTCATATCCGTCTTCAACGGTCGCTACATCTCGTACTCGAATTTCACCACCCTTTGGTAACTTCCGAATAATAACGTCATAAATTTGGTCTGCTATCTCGAATTCACCAATAGTGCGTAGTAGTAGTTCCGATTGGGCTACTTTCAATTTGCCTGCAGGAATGTTTAAGTTTTGAGCCGAGATGGCATTAGCAATTTCGGCGATGGCAATACTATGCTGGCTCAAACGGTCAGGATCGACTGCCACCCGAATCTGACGCTGTCGGTCCCCTCGCATACTGACATCAGCCACATTTTCGATTTCTCGGATCATCTCTTGCAGATCTTCGGCAATCTGTTTCAGTTTCAACTCTGGCAGATCTCCCGAGACGACGACATCTAGCATCGACTCTAAATCGCTCGAATCTAGTTCTGTGACGGATGGATCTTCGGCATCCTCAGGCAAATATACTTTTTCAATTTCCGTTCGTAGACTTTGGGCCGACTGCTTAAACTCTCGTTCGTTAATATCTTGTTCAAATTGGATACTAATTATTGAGCGACCTTCGGCTGAGGATGAAGTTATGGTATTAATGTTGTCTACATCCGAAATTTCGTCCTCTATTGGTTTGGTGATTAGCTTCTCAATTTCTTCTGGTGATACTCCTGGATACCAAACTTCAACTATCATCCAATAAAAATTTAATTTTGGATTCAATTCACGAGGCATAGTAAGGAAACTGAAGGTGCCAAATACAATTACACCTATTGTAATCATGTGCACTAAGACGGGATTTGTAATGAATGTGCGGATTAACTGTTTCATTTATATATTTTCTTGGTCAACTTTTTTTATTCGCGTATAATAGATCAATATGTACTATCAAAAAACTTCATTCACTTATATTCTCTTGGATAACTTTCTTATTCTTCTAAATAGAATAACCCCCTAATTTTGCCATATAATAACCGACATTCCCACCTTGTTACTGTTTGTCATTTCATTGCAAATGACTCGTCAATAAATTTAAATTTAGGCTAATGAATAGTAAGGAGCCAGTATGAAACAATCAGTCAAAGAATTTGTAGTTGTTGGTTTAGGAGCAGTATTGTGGGATGTATTTCCGGATGGCACGCACTTTGGTGGAGCACCGGCCAATTTCGCTTGTCATGCCAAAATGTTAGGCGGGCAGTCTTCGATGGTTAGTTGCGTAGGGCAAGATCAAATGGGGATAGATGTGCTGAATTTTTTTGAACAATATCAAGTCAATACTGATGTTATTTCTCAATCGGATCAACATCCGACGGGAACGGTGTTAATAGAGCTAGATGATGAAGGAAAACCAAGTTTTCACATTACTCCCAATGTAGCTTGGGACTTTATTCCTTGGTCAATTGAAACAGAAAACTTAGCTCGACGGACCAATGCTGTTTGTTTTGGTTCACTGGATCAACGATCTCAAACTTCTCAGCAAACTATTCAACGTTTTTTACAAATGACACCGGCCGACTGTCTGAGAATCTTCGATATCAATTTAAGGCAAGATTACTACAACGATAAACTAATCGTCCAATCCTTGGAATTGGCTAATCTTCTTAAACTGAATGACGAAGAATTACCAGTAGTCAAATCTATCTTAGGCTTAACAGGTAAAACAGTCAATCAGTTAGAACAGCTAAAACAGCGGTTTAACTTGAAGGTAGTTTCACTTACCAGAGGCAACAAAGGATCAGTCTTACTGGCCGATGAAGGTGTTTTGGAGCATCCAGGTCTAACAGTTAAAGTAAAAGATACGGTTGGAGCCGGTGATGCCTTTACCGCCACTTTGACAATGGGTTTGCTTAAAGAAATTGAATTTGAAATAATTAACCAAAAAGCTAATCAGGTAGCAGCCTATGTTTGTTCTCAGGCTGGCGCAGTCCCGATACTTCCTACTGAAATACAGACAATATTTCAGTAGCATATCACAACTCATCAACCCTAGGTCGATTACCGATAGAAGGTGGTAATAGCATTCGCTTTTGTCGATCAGTCAACTGACCATAAGATTCAAGGTTGGGATAATTGATGTTCCAAGCTGAGTGACCAGGACTATATTTGTATAGAAGAGATCGTCGTTCGTGGTTGGCCGTCCAAGGTTTTGTACCATGAATCAAAGCCTCAGTAAAAAAAAGAACGTCTCCCGCTTTCATGGTGGGTTGCACTACATAATGAGCGTCTCGGTTGAATTGGCGGACTTCTCTCGGTACGGATTGTAACATGTTGGTTTTGTGGCTACCTGGGATACAGACGAAACCGCCGTTTCCTTGGTTGACATCGGACAAAGCAAAGGTCATTACGCTCAACCCATTCCGAATGATACCATCCCGGTATTTGTACCAGTGGTCGCCGACAACATCCGGGCCGCCATGCAATCCACCCCTAGATGATCCTGTATCCATAAAAATAGCATAGTCGTGGTCCAGTCTCACATATGGCCCCAAAAGCTCTAACAAATAAGGAAATATTTTAGGATGATCGATCAAGTTTTTGAACTGATCTCCCCATAAACTTGGTCTTCCCTGTCGATCGGATTGATCTATACACTTATTTAATTGATCAACTTCATCTTTTGTTAAAACCTCGGGAATGACAATATACCCTTCCAAATCGATCACAAATTTTTCTTCTGCTGTCAAAGTATTTTGTTTCATTTTATTTCCCTCTGGAAACGAAAATGTTAATTATTTAATTTACACTAAGTCTAGTTTCTGTACAAGTGCCTAGTTCTCTGCGAGAATAAGATCTTGTACTATACTAAGATACTGCAGATTCAAACGCTAGGACTCATTTATCTATTTCGAAATAGAATGGGTGGGACTATTCGAAACATCATTGCAGAATCTTAATTTCATATGGCATAGTGGTATTATGAATTGGGCGATTGGATTCTTTTTTGGTTTATTCTTTGCTTTGATTGTGATTAGTGGAATTGGTTTTTTACCTGAAGAAATAGCTAAACCAATATCCATAGTTGCACTTATTATTGGCACAGTTCTGTACAACATTCATACTTGTTTTATCGATGTTTCAATGTATAAGGAAGGTATAAAGTTATTTGAACCGAACAAAAATAAAGACAGCTAAGAAAATAGGACCACTTTTGTTTGTGTTTTTCACATGGAGTTCAAACTATTTAGCCAAGAACAATAAAATTTAATAATTTGCTATTGATTAGTTTCTGGTTGAATTTGACAACTTGTTATAAAGCTAGTAAGAACCGAAACACAAAAATCTTATTCAAATAGGATAAAATCACAGTAAAAAAGAATCTATTCATTGATCATCAGCATTTATATCAAAAAATATGAGTGAAATATTTGAGGGTTTAAATACATTGAGCGGTAACGAAACGAATGATTCATATACCAAGCCGTTGGGGACGGCATATACGTCTCCCGAAAGACTAGTACTTGACTTTACGAATAGAGGATTGGTAATTCTATCGCCAGAAAGTCTCGGCCTACCTCTTGATACACACGACCGAATCTACCAAAAACAGAAGCAGGCGATCAAAGAGGGAAAGAAAATCAGACCATCGACAATGCCAGAGATATTGGAAATTATCAATTCGCCAGGATTAGTAAAGGCTTGCAACCAATTAGTGGGCGAAAATTGGGCTATCGTTCCTTTTTCTTCTAGTTACATAACTAGTGGAGGTAGCGATCAACACTGGCACAAGGATGACAATGCTCCCCGTAACAGCAGAAAACAGCGTCACCATCAAGCAGTGCAAATAGAAATGCTTTACTACCCTCAAGTAGTAAGAGAAGATATGGGGCCTACAGCTACCATTCCCTATTCACATTATTGGACTTTTAATCATGAAGAAAATCATGATAATTTTGCTGGAGCTGATCATCTTGATTTCAATTATCACTTAAAAGGAATGGAGGCTCGGCCCGTAAGCGGTCCGAATTCAACCTACGATCCGGACGATATTGTCAACCGACGTACTGACCATGACCTGAGAATGAGGCAAGCTATAACGGATTTGCAGTGGCCTTTGGTTAAGCCATTTGAGGCTGCGCCGCTATCTGCTGGTAGTGTAATTCTTTATTCCCACAACATGTTCCATCGTGGTAACCTTCGCCGTGATGATTGGCGCACTTGGCAAGATAATCCGCGCTTTATGTGGCGCTTCTGGATTTACCGGACTACTGATCCCAACCAGCTAACTAATCAAGATTTGCTAGATTCCAAAGTCGACTGGAATAACTTAGGTAAGGATCTGTTAACTAATATTGATCTGAACGCAGTAGGACGCGATGTGACTGCAGTTTGGCGTTACCATTACCATTGGACTCAAACAGGTAAAGGACCTTCTCCGTTGGCCTTGTCAATCGATCATAAAGGAACTGAAAAATTGGCTGATCAGCTACGTTTGAAGAACGACTTAGCAGAACCGGAACGGATTGGTGCTGCCTACAGATTAGCTAATAATTTGGATTTGGAATTATCCATCAAAATATTAGAAGATGCCCTTTATGACGAACGAGAGAGCGTACGTCGGGCTGCCACCTATGGTTTAATTGCAGTCGGTCATCAGGCTACCGAAACGCTTATAAAAGCAGCTAATTCACCATTGAAATGGGTTCGAAAAGCCGGCGTATATGGCCTAGGAGACGCCAGTGAGTTAAGTAAGAAAGTGTTAGAAACTATCTCTAATCGATTAGAATTTGATCCATCTGTCTATGTCCGTTCCGTGGCGGCGGGTTCGCTAGGTTGTTTGGGACGGAGGTCAGCGGCTACTAGTATTGGTAGCCAGCTAATTCCGTCTTGTTTGAAAGTGTTGGTGGATAGCCTAGAAAGAGAGGAAAATCGATTATCCATGGACCGTGCACAAGGACGAAGTATTAAGTTTGTCAGACCTACCGACGAATCCGATGTGTGTGAGGGGGGTGGATTTGATTTAGGTTTGGATCGTTTTCAACCAGTCCGATCCTCAGTACGGGAAAATGTTTTGTGGTCGATAGTAATTCTTTGCTCACACGGTCCGTCTATAATGGGGTCGGCTCTTGATCCCATTATAAAAGCATTGAAAGAAATAATCCAGAAGGATCAAAATGTTATTTGTGTTGGTTATGCAATGGATGCTTTAAGTAGATTAGCTAATATAGAAGGTCGAGAAAAAGCTGACTCAGAAATCATTATAGAACTACAAAACGACCTCTTTTCTATCTTGACAGACTCCCCAGTGCAAAGTCTGGATACCTTATCACGAACCGGACTTAGTTTAGAATCATTGTCTTGCTTCACTGAGCCGATCTGAGTAATCATTGATCCCGATCAAGATTCAAATGCAAAGTCTGGCAATTTGTGAACACAGTATATTGTCTTCAGGAACAATTAAACCGATCAATTATCGATAAATTATGATACAAGTTACGTCAGATCTATTCATAGATCCCAAATTGCTAGACTTTGCATTTGTACGTGCTTCGGGGCCCGGCGGACAAAATGTCAATAAAGTTTCCACCGCCGTCCAACTTCGCTTCGATGCAGCCAACTGCTCAACCATGGATGAATTTGCTTTCAAACGTTTGAAAAAACTAGCTGGGAGTAAAATGAATCAGTCAGGAATTCTATCAATTGATGCCAGAAAATTTTCTAGTCAACATCGGAACAAGACTGATGCCATGGAAAGATTGGCTGATCTCCTACAAAAAGCGTCAGTTAGGCCGAAGTATCGTCGAAAAACTAGGCCAACACGAGCCTCCAATGAACGACGATTAGAGTCAAAAAAGCGTAGAAGTCAGACCAAGAAACAACGTCGTTCAATGGATATGAGGGAAGTATGAAATTAAAATTGATTGAATTATCGGTTTTTACAGTATTGATATATGGTTGTTCTTCTGGCAATCAGCCACTTTCACTAAGTCAAATAATAAAACAAGTGAGTTCAGGTCAAGCTATTTTGTTGGATGTCAGAACTCAAGAAGAATATCAGAAAATCAGAGCCAAAGGTGCTCTCCATATCCCGTTGAGTGATTTGCAGAGTGGTAAGATCCCAAATATTGATCAAAAGAATCAGATTTATACCTATTGTCAATCGGGAGTAAGATCTGAAAAGGCACGCAAGATATTAGTAGAAAATGGCTATATATCCGTCGGGAATATAGGTGGGATTGGAGCTTAGAAAAAATCTGGTGGACAGGTGGAATCCAAGTCCAACTAAATAATTAAGCACATCAGCTGGCCTAATTCTAATAGAAAAATTATTTCATATCATTCACATTAGAAAACATAATAATTTTGGATTACCTTTTTGATGAAAATATGTTTGGAGCCAATTAAATAAGATCTCTATACGATAGTATTAATCTTAAAATCTGATTTAGATAATTTTTCACATTTTTAACCAATATTCACCTCTTTTAATGAGAGATTGAACATGAGAATTCAAATTACTTCTTCTGAGATTGATAGTCGTCAACTTACGGTCGAACATTTATCACAAGCCATTGATTCTGTCCGACA
>CAYVHK010000017.1:23382-42591 GCA_964451145.1 uncultured bacterium
CCGACAAAACGGATTCGTTATTCTAGGTCAGGTAATTCCAATTCCACCTTTAGATTTGCTGTTCGAACGAATGATGGCCGATTTGGATATCTTGCTCGATGCCTCTGATCGAGTTTTGCCAGTTAACTTTGTATCTGGACACCTGCAGCAAGATGCTCCTCCTTTTGCCCCATACGTTTTTCCTGAGTTGGTGGCTAATCCGTGGGTAATTCAAGTTACCCAAGCCCTTTTAGGCTCAGGTGTTAAAAATACCTACTTCAGTGGTAATACCAATTTGCCTAGAAGTGGTACCCAACCCGTTCATACTGATGGTCAGCAATTGTGGGTTGATCAACAATCAGCTCATCCCGCGGCAGCTTTGATTATTAATGTGTCGCCACTGAAAGTAACTGAAGAAAATGGAAGTATAGAGCTCTGGCCTGGTTCCCATTATGAAATGGTCATAACACGTGATAGCTCGAGCATCAAAGTCGAAAAGACAGATTTGGAGCGACGACAAAAAATAGTACCACCAGTCAGAGGGAATACAGAAAAAGGAGATGTTTTAATTAGAGATGATCGGTTATGGCATCGTGGATTGCCAAACTATTCAGATATACCTAGGCCAATGATAGCGATGATTCATCGAACAGCTTGGTACAATTCAGGAACCAAGTTAAAATTTCAGAAAGATTGTGAATCGGCTTTTGAGAATCCGGTATTGGATGCCAATGCTCAGTTCATAGATGAGCCTGTAGATTATATCTTTCGCCATCGACCATATGATTATCAACAGTCGGACTAAAGAACTTATTTTATCCGGAACCAAAAGCTTAAGGGCAACAAAGAAAAAATGAAAAACTGGAATATCAAAGAACTTTTTTCTCCAGTCCAATATCAAACTATCGATGTCGACGATTCGATCCAAGCGATTCTGTTTAAGAATGAAACATACCTAGGCCAGCCAACCGAAGTCTTTGCTTATTTGGGAATTCCACCTTCATTAGAAGGTCAATCATTACCCGGGATGGTCTGTGTACATGGCGGTGGAGGAACGGCTTTCAAAGAATGGGTTGAAATATGGGTTGATCGAGGATACGCAGCTATCGCTATGGATTTGAGTGGACGAGATGAAAGTGGAAACCGATTAGCCACTGGCGGCCCTGAACAGGATCACCAAGCTAAGTTCAGTACTACATCTGATTGGAAGGATATGTGGACTTATCAGGCTATTGCAGCCGTGGTTCGAGCTAATAGCTTATTGCGCAATGTGTCTGCTGTTGATCCACTGCGTATTGGCATCACCGGCATTAGCTGGGGGGGTTATCTAACCTGTATCGCCTCTGGTGTAGACTCAAGATTTGCCTGTGCCATTCCTGTTTATGGATGCGGTTTTTTGCAACAAAACAGTGCGGATGATTGGATGCAAATTTTCGCGGCCATGTCCTCAGAACAACGACAGAAATGGCATGATAAATGTGACCCCTCTGTTTACTTGCCGTCAGCATCGATGCCGATGCTATTTGTGTCTGGCACTAATGATTTTGCCTATCCTATTGATAGTTTGGAGAAAAGTTGTTGTTTGCCTACAGGTGAAATAACTCGTTGTATTAGATTAGAAATGCCACATAGCCATGAGGCGGGCTGGGCCCCAACAGAAATAGGTATCTTTGCTGATCAGCATTTAACTCAAGGACTACCATTACCTACCATTCATAGAGTTAAAAAAGGCGCAGGTCTAATAAGGGCTGGGATTACCAGCCATAGTACCATTCGAGATGGCTACCTACTGTTTACTGAAGATACGCATGGGTGGGTGGATCGTAAATGGCAAAAAGTTCCAGCTGAGTTAATTAATGATGGTGTAGAGGCTTCAATACCCGATAAGGCGACAGTATGTTTCTTAGCAATAGAAGACCGGCGGGGAGCCTATGTAAATACGCCTTACTTCGATCTAAATGTTGAGTAGTTGTTTGCACCAAAATCAACTGAATCCTTTAAAAGAATCGGTTGGCCAACTTTACATCAAGACCAATTAATGCTATCACGATAGTACCAAATCCTTACAAGAGAGTGAAAATCTCTGTAAGAGAAGAAATAATCAGAAAGGAAATATATTAGCTATGTCTCAATTTAATGGATTAGGTCTTCATCTCGGTAATATTTCACGATTATCTAGTGCAAAAACCAGATCGATTAGCCCGGAGAACTTGACGGGAGAAAAAGGTAAAGGAGGCATGGCCACTTCAGGTACAGGAGAAGATTGTGCTCGAGAGTTGGGACAGGGTTGGAAGGTTTCTCCCTCAATTCAGATTCAGTCTAGCGAAACAATAGAGTTGGCCAATATCGAAGGTCCCGGTGCTATTCAACAAATTTGGATGACACCAACTGGGCATTGGCGACATAGTATTTTACGCATCTATTGGGATGATGCTGAAATACCATCGGTTGAATGTCCAGTTGGTGACTTCTTTGCTTGTGGATGGAATAAGTACGCACAGATCAGTTCATTGGCAGTTTGTGTCAACCCCGGCAGTGCATTCAATTGTTATTGGGAGATGCCATTTCGCCAAAGATGCCGGATGACAATGACAAATATCGCCGAGGATCCGATGACGCTCTATTACCAGATCAACTATACACTAACCGATGTACCGGCAGACGCAGCATATTTTCATGCCCAATTTAGAAGAACTAACCCGCTTCCCTATAAGGAAGTCTATACCATTCTGGATGGCATCAAAGGTTGGGGGCAGTATGTGGGAACCTATATGGCTTGGGGAGTGAACAATACTGGTTGGTGGGGAGAAGGTGAAATCAAGTTCTACATCGATGGGGATGATGAATTTCCAACTATCTGCGGTACGGGTACAGAAGACTATTTCTGCGGTTCTTACAACTTTGACGTCGATGGTTATTGCGAATTTACCACTCCTTATGCCGGACTACCTCAGGTAATCAGACCGGACGGTGTTTATCAATCGCAGCAACGGTTTGGTATGTATAGATGGCATATTACTGATCCGATTCGTTTTGAGGAAGAATTGCGTATAACCATTCAGGCATTAGGTTGGCGTAGCGGTCGACGTTATCTACCTCTTCAGGATGATATTGCTTCCGTAGCTTACTGGTATCAAACCTTGCCTACAACTCCGTTTCCTCCACTACTCGATCGCGACTACTTAGAAGTAATTTGAACAATCAGATAATGTCTGCAAAACAGGGATAGGATAAAAAATCCAATTGGATAATTGATCTCAGTTAATTTCTGGCCCTTACTTGCTAATGATTATTAAGGTGGTAATTATCAAGCAGACAGGTCAGCATTATCCGCTTTCCAAAAAGTTCAGCAATGCAAGCATACTAAATACCAAAGGAATTAATGGGAATAAATATGAACTCAGTCCAATTTATGAAAAAAGTTAATGACCTCTACAAATTTTCTGCTTTACTTGGTCATTTAGGATGGGATCAAAAAACTTGTATGCCAGCTAAGGGGGCAGAAGCACGTGGAGAAATGATGGCTTGGTTGGCAACGGAAAGGCATTCGCGATTGTGTGCCCCTGAATTTAAAGACTTGTTGTCCAAATTAGAAAAAGAAGAATTGGATAACGATTTGGGCGTCAATGTAAAGGAGATGAGGAGAGAATACGATAAGGCAATTAAGTTGCCTTCAGAATTTGTTGCTCGATTTACCAAAGCACGAAGTGAGGCTTTAGTAACATGGGAACAAGCTCGAGCTGAATCAGATTTTTCTTTATTTTCATCGCATTTAGAAACACTAATTGTCTTAACTCGGCAAAAAATAGACTATTTAGGAGTTCAAAACACTCCTTACGATGTTTTGCTAGACGATTATGAAATGGATATGACAGTAGATGATTATGATCCGCTATTTGTTGGACTAAAGTCCAGACTTGTTCCCTTATTAAAAGAAATTACCAATTCTGAAGTTGAATTGCCGAAATTACCAAAAGAGATGGTGTTTTGCACTACCAAACAAGAAGAATTTTGTTTGAAAGTTTCGACAAAGATGGGATTTGATTTTGAGGCGGGAAGAATGGATCGGTCAACACATCCCTTCTGTGCAGGTCTTTGGCCGGGAGATACACGTTTTACCACTAGATTTGACGAAAAAGATCCGTTTTCATGCCTTTATGCCGTAATGCATGAATCTGGACATGGGCTTTATGAACAGGGGTTGCCCAAAGAATACTCATTTTCCCCTAGAGGACAGTCAATTTCTCTTGGTATTCACGAATCACAAAGCAGATTATGGGAAAATCAAATAGGTCGCACAACAGCATTTTGGAAAGTGGTGTTACCTTGGTTGAAAGGGGAATTTCCTAATTTTCCAGATTGGAGTGCAGAAGTTGTCGATTTGTTGGTCAATGAAGTGAAACCAGATTATATTCGTGTGGAGGCGGATGAGGTTACATATAATCTTCACATCATGCTGAGATATGAAATGGAAAAACTTATTTTCAACCAAGAATTACCAGTAGAAAACATTCCAGAAACTTGGAATCAGATGTTTGAAGATTGGTTTGGAATTGAAGTCAACAATGATGCCAATGGCTGCTTGCAAGATATTCATTGGTCAATGGGAGCATTTGGTTATTTCCCAACCTATACACTAGGCAATTTATATGCTGCCCAATTGCTAAAAAAAATGTCTGGACAATTGGGTGACATCGACATGTTAATTGAGTCAGGAGATTGGTCTAAAATTCAAGTATGGTTAAGAAAAAACGTCCACCAAAAGGGATCTCAGTCAACAGCTGCTGAATTGATAGAAGAAATAACAGGATCGGCTCCTTCGCCTGAACCCTTCCTTAACTATATTGAAAACAAATATAGACGCCTATATAAGTTGTAGCCATTCGATTATTATCAGCTAATAGTGGGGCTGAGAATAGGGTGATTGGACCATCCAAAACAAACTGAAACTATTTATTAGACCTGCGGTTAGTGTAACGAGCATTCGGTGGTTCTAGGATGTTTTTTTGCCTACTGCTTAAGTCATTGAAAAGAGTTTCATCATAATAACCGGCTGCCCATGATACAGGATGTGGACTATATTTATAAAAAATCGTCCGTCTTTCATCAGCACCTTTCCACGGCAGTGTACCGTGGGTTAAAGCTTCAGTAAAAATAATCGCTGTTCCTGCGGAACCAACAACGTGAGTGACAAAAGAGTGGCCATCTTCTAGTTGTCGCCACTCGTCAGGAAAATGGTAATTGCTCTTATGGCTGCCCGGAACACAGCCAAAACCACCATCTCCAGGGTTAATATCCTTCAAATTATAAGCTATAACTGTTAATCCGTTATGCATCTGTCCGTTGGCAAAACGATAGTACATGCTCGGATTAAAGGGGGTCCCTCCACTGTGTAGAGTGGTGCCGATTGGTCCTTTGTCGGTACGAATGATATCGGCATAGTCGTGGTCCAGCCGGAACTGAGATCCTAGCAGTTCTTCTAAATAATCCGTTACTTTGGGATTATCGATCAGTTCTCTATAAGCATAATCCCAATCTAATAGTCTAACAAATCGATGTGTTCTCATATCAGTGGCACAAGATTCGGCAACTTTTTTATCCATGACTTGATTAAGTCGGTCAACGGTTTCTGGGCTTAGGGCATTGGGTACCACTAAAAAACCTTGTAAATCGAATAGGTAACGTTCTTTTTCTGTCATGATTTTTTCCCCGGCTAGTTAGATGTCGGTTTTTTCTCTTACTACAGTGACGATTGATACTCGTCTGGTGATGAATATACTAATCTAGTTTGTAAGGTGCCAAAATCTTTTCCTTTTACGATCCAATTCGACTGGCTAAAAATCAGATATAGGCAAAATCACCACCACAAACTAAACATATAGCAGATTACAGGTGAAGGGCAAACAGATAATGTTCGTTTCCTCCTTGACGGAAGATGTTGGATTTGTTAAAAATCGAGTAATAGAATCTTTATTAATTATGACTATTTAGGATAAGTATAATCAATTACTTTCTTGATATTTCCAAAAATTGACAAGCAATATATTCCTTGTCAACTGACAGGGACGCAATATGGAATATTATCGAAACAATGGAAGACTGTCTGGCTAAAAGTCCAGACACAAATTCTTAGTAGTATTGCCAGAGAGGGGGAAATTTCCCATCTGCATCAAAACACAAGATACGAACATATTAGGCCAACATTAATTTACCTGTAATCAACGAATACTAAGGTAAATATGATTTTGTGTGTAATATAAAAAACATAGGAGCTTAAAATGAATCAAAAAGCGATCTGGACTTACCCTTGGGATCTAATAGATACCGACATAGACACCATAGTTTCACAATTAGCTGAGGAAATTGGCATCAATACTATCTCACTTGCTACTGCCTACCATAGCGTTGAACACTTGCGCCCACGTGCAAATGAGGGGAAAATATTTCGCTCAGCTAATGCTAGTTTATACTTTCAGCCGACCACAGAATTTTGTCAGAAAAGCCCACTAGCACCCAATATTCATTCTTTAGCCCAAAGCAACTCTATACTAGACAAGTTGGTCAAAAGTTGCCACCAAAAAGGTGTCAAACCTAAATCGTGGACGGTTTATCTACATAACAGTTTTTTGGGAACCAGTTACCCCGATTGCGCTCAGCAGAACGTTTATGGTGATTATTATAACTATGGTTTATGTCCAGCTAACCCTCAAGTAAGAGCATATGCCATTGCTTTGTCTCAAGAATTAGAAAATCGCGGAATCGAGATTATTGAAATCGAATCGCTCAGCTATATGGGGTTTGGGCATAGTCATTACCATAGCAAGTTTGGTATTGATTTTGGTAGTGCAAAGGCTCTGATTGATCTATGTTTTTGTTCTTCCTGCCGGCAGAGTGGAGAAGAATTAAATATTGACATCAATTCTCTTGCTGACCAAGTGAAATCTGCCTTGGATACAGTTTTTAGTCAAGGCAAAACTAACTTGAGCTGGCAGGATTATTTGGACAAAATTCCTGCTCTAACCAACTACATTCATATGCAGGAGCAGGTGGTTGAAAGCTTACTAGGTGCAATTAGAAAGGCTGTTAGTTGTGAATTGGATTTTATTATGATGGGTAACGGGCTAAATACTGGTCGTATTGCTAACATTTGCGATAAAGTAGAAGTTCTAGCTTATACGGCTGACCCCGAACAAGTAAAGAGTATAGTACAATCGACTGTGCAACGGATCGATTCGGTGGACCAACTGCTAGCTGGCTATTCAGTTTACGGTAGTACTACACCAAACGTCGAAACTCTCAAACAAACCGTTTGTACAGCCGTTGAAGCTGGAGTTAAGCATGTCTCATTCTACAATTACGGCATCATGCCACCAGATCACCTAGATTGGGTCAGGCAAGCTATTCGGCAAATGGATGAGATAACTGGTTGATATATTAAACCGGGTGGCTATTTTTTCTATTGGCCAATATCATATTCATTAAATCAATCTTTATCTTCAAGACCAAATACAAGGAAGGTTTTAAATGGCCATTATCAATCAGGCCAGTCAGGAGTGGTTGCGTTATTGTGCAACTCAAAAACAATTAGATAAATTCAATAATGATGGCTACTTGGTAGTTGAAGATGCACTGTCACCCGAGATGGTTCAGCGGTTAAAACGATCTGTTGACCGAATAGAAGATGAAGAACGAAAGCGACAAAAACTAAGTCCCGAACAATTGTTAAGCAAATTCCAGACGGTGATTGAGGATGAAATTTTTCTAGAATTATTAGATTGGCCACGAACCTTTCCTTTGGTATGGGATATTCTAGGTTGGAATATTCAGCTTTACATTTCACACCTGATTATTTATCCGCCTGAAATAGAAAAGACTGAGTTAGGAACAAATGGATGGCATCAGGATGGTGGTCGGCCAGTATGGGAGATGGAGCGTCCACAACCTCGGCTATCCTTGAAAGTCAGCTATTGGTTGACTGATGTGGAAAGTCCGACTAATGGAGCCATGCAAATTATTCCTGGTAGTCATAAGCACGATGCTGTCCCGCTCAACTCGGAGTCAACGGATGGAAATGTATTAGATTTGTGTGTCAAGGCTGGCACAGCCATTTTGTTTGATCGTCGCATGTGGCATCGGCGTGGATTGAACACTTCGAAAATCAGTCGAAAAGTCCTTTTTTTTGGTTATAGTTACCGCTGGTTGAGAGGTCTAGATTTTAATCTGATGCCGGAAGAAGTGTTGAAGAAATGCGATCCAATTCGTCGTCAATTATTGGGTGATGGATTTGATATAAAGGGTTGGTGGCAACCAACAGAAGTTGATGTTCCATTAAGAACTTGGCTAAAAGAACATAGAGGCCAAGAATTACCGATTTGGGGATAAAGTTTAGTTGGTCTTGAGCGGTTTTTATTTTTACTAGTAATATTCCGAATTATGAGTAACCAATTTCTTTATCCATCAAATCAGGGACCAAGCTAGGAAAATGGGGAGCGTTTTCATCGTTGTAGGTGGAATTAAATACTAGATCAACATTAGACTAAATTTTGAAAGCAGAATAAACAAACTTGTTATTTTCTATCTATTTTATCTGGTTTTGTTGATCTATTTTTAGTCTTACCGTACAATCGAAGACACTTAAGATTTAGCAGAACACCCAAAGCAGTAAATAAGTACAACTAAAACTAAGTGAGGCAAAAATTTAGAGTAAACAACATGACAAATCAAAAATTACGTGCCGGTGTAATTGGCTGTGGGTTAGGATCTTCACATGGCTATGCCTATAATCAAGCTGACGAGTTTGAGTTAGTAGCTATTTGTGATATAAAATCTGAGGTTATTGACGCCTTCTTCGAACGTTCAAAAATTGAACGGGGTAACGTCCGTGAATATACCGATTATCATAAAATGTTGGAAGTAGAAAAGTTAGACGTGGTCAGTGTAGCCACACCGGACGATTATCATACCAACCCTGTCTGTGATGCTTCAAACTCAGGGACTAAAGGTATTTTCTGTGAAAAACCCTTGACCACTAGCTTGAAAGATGCCGACCGAATGATCGAAACAATTGAGCGCAACGATACAAAGATATCAGTTGACCATACTCGGAGTTGGGTGCCTATATATCAAAGCGTGCGACAAGCAGTCAGAGAGGGTCAAATTGGTAATCTAACACGGATTGTAGCTCATATGGGCGGTAGTCGATCAATGCTCTTTCGCAATGGTACCCATCTGGTTGATGCTGTCTGCTATTTTGCTGAAGCTAATCCTGTCTGGGTGATTGCTGCCCATGAACGAGGTTTTGAAAACTATGGAACTGAATACAAAGGGCAAGGTGGTAAAGATCCCAGTCTTGACCCAGCCTCAACGCTGATTATCGAGTTTGACAACGGTATCCGCGGTATCATCAATAGTGCAAAGATGACCCCAGCCATTTTTGAGTTTGATCTCTTAGGGCCAAACGGTCGCTATTGGGTGACGGATAAAGGTTGTACTTTTTGGAATACTGATCGACCTGAAGGCTCACCACAAGAAAAGAGCCCACCACAGGCAAGTGGATATCCACCACATTTTGGTGATGCTTTGATTCCTGCAGTTCAAGAACTAGCGATGATGATATGGAATGATGTGCCTAGTAGTTCACCAGCGCGACGCGCCAGAAACACGCTGGAAATTATGGCAGCCGCATTAATTTCCCAATCGCAGGATAGCGCTAAAGTTCATTTGCCACTTCCAAGATAACAGAGGTTCGCCTATCGACTTCCCTATGGGTTGAAACTGACATATCACTGACTGGTATAATCAGCACAAACCTCGAACCAGATCTGCTGGTGTTATAAAAGCGCGTTATTACAGGAATTTAATGTGGGATGGAGTGTCAGCTGATCATATGTTCAATATCAGAAAAACGAAATTGAACCGGAGAATCCAATGAAGAAGTATCGAGCCGGTATAGCTGGTTCTATTCATACTAATTCCCATTTATACTCTCTGAGTGCAGTACCAAGTATCGATCTAGTTGCTGCTGTTGCTCGGACAGAAGAAGAAAAAAAAACCTTTAAGGATTATGGTATTTCCAATTTTTATCAAAATTACCAACAGATGTTAGACAACGAACATTTGGATATTTTTGAAATTGACTCTGATCCGACTCAGCTTTATGAAATGACTCTAGCCTCAGCCAAAAGAGGTGTCCACGTGCTAGGTGAAAAACCGATTGCCGTGTCGCTGGAACAGGCTGATGAAATGGTTGAAGCCTGCGACAAGGCAGGAGTCCAGTTGGCTATACATAATATGAGACGATGCGATCCATATCATATTCGAGCCAAAGAGCTACTAGAAGAGGGATTTATTGGTCAGTTACTATCAATCAGGGCCATATGCCGTGATCCACGACCGGCCGGACACTGTTTGATCAATTTAGGCACACACCTCTTTGATATTATTCGTTTATTAGGTGGAGACGTAAATTGGATTTTTGGTCATGTTACCATTGAAGGTAAAGATGTCAATGCCCGGGATATTGAAAATGCTGCCGGTGGTTTTGGGCTGATTGCTGGTGATAAGGTAAGCGCATGCTTAGGGCTCGAAAGTGGTGTAACAGCCCAAGCGGAATTTTGGATGGCCACGCCTAGCTATTTTGGCATAGAACTGATAGGAACGAATGGTTCTCTAGCCATTAGGCAACCTGAATCGCCTGCACCAATGATGTATCGAAAAGATGCTCTTTGGTCGGTTAATGCAACAGAAAACGAGTGGAAACCAATAAAACTTTCAAAAGAGGTATTAGATAAGCTTGGTACAGACCGCTGGGATTCAGTATATCGAATGGTGGTAGAAGAATTCGTACGCTGTATTGAAACGGGAGAGGATCATCCGACCAGTGGACGTCAAGCTTTAAAAGCTCTGGAATTAATTGCAGGAACTTATGAATCTCACAGACTAGGTAAACGTATGAAACTTCCCTTAACACAAAGGAAACATCCGCTTGAACTGTGGTTGCAAAATTGAAGTAAGATCATTTTTTTCAACGTTTTCGTGTCGGATTACCATCGCATTATCGCTAGAAGGTATCAGCTTGATTGAAGTCAGTCTAGCCCAGTAAAAAATGAATGGTTTATCGCTCAACAATCCAGTCTGCGATGCAGTAGTCGTAGGCGCAGGCATTTCCGGCCTATATATGCTTTATCGATTAAGGGCAATTGGCTTATCTTGTCATGTAATTGAGGCAGGAGCTGATCTGGGCGGAACTTGGTATTGGAATCGATATCCCGGATCTCGTTGTGATACTTCTAGCCTGGAATATTCCTATAGCTTTTGTTCTCAATTAGAACAAGAATGGGAATGGTCGGAACGTTATCCCAGTCAAATTGAGATTTTAAGTTATTTGAATCATGTGGCTGATAGGTTCGACTTACGTTCAAATATCTGTTTCAATACACGCTTATTAAGTGCTACCTTTGTAGCGAAAAAGGACCAATGGCATTTGGATTTGGATACAGGACGTCAACTTAGCTGTCGATTTCTACTGCTGGCCACTGGTTGTCTGTCTAGCCCTAATATACCGGATTTTGAGGGGTTGACGACTTATACAGGCCCCATTTATCATACCGCTCGTTGGCCCCAAAACGAAGTGGATTTCTGTGGCCAAACTGTTGGCGTGATCGGTAACGGGTCCTCCGGTGTTCAAATTATTCCTGAGTTGGCTAAACAAGCCTTAAAATTGATTGTTTTCCAACGTACGGCCCAATATGCAGTTCCTAATGGTAATTGCCCGCTAGATCCACAGGAAGTTGCGCAAATCAAAGCTGATTATTCAGGCTTTCGCGATCGCAACAGGCAACAAAGTAGTGCTCAGCTGTCAGGTAGCAAAAACTGTCAACAATCGGCTCTAGATGATAGTCCAACTGATCGGAAACGTTTATACGAAGACAACTGGCAACAAGGTGGATTTGCTTTCTACGATACCTTTAACGATTTGATGACAAATCGCCAATCGAACCAAACCGCTGCTGAATTTATTAGGAATAAAATTAGCCAAATAGTAAAAGACCCAGATCAAGCCAGACTATTGTCCCCATACCATGTAATGGGTTGCAAACGGCCAGTTCTGGAAGACGGATACTTTCAAACTTTTAACCGAAAAAATATCGATCTGGTTGATATTAGTGCTAATCCTATACAATCTATCAATCCTAGCGGTATTCGTTTGTCTGATCAAGAATATGATTTAGATGCAATAGTCATGGCCACAGGTTTTGATGCTATGACCGGGTCTCTGATGAAAATCAATATTTCTGGCTTAGGAGGATTTAGTCTGAAACAAAAATGGTTAACTGGACCACATAACTATCTAGGACTCAGCATCAATGGGTTCCCCAATCTGTTTACTATCACTGGACCAGGCAGCCCATCGGTATTGACTAACATGATGGTAGCCATCGAACAACATGTGGAATGGATTAGCGATTGTTTGCAATATATGGACCAGCAAGGATACGTCCGGATTGAAGCTTCAGCTCAGGCAGAAGAAGAATGGGTGAAACATGTCAACCGAGTAGCAAGTGATACACTGTATACCAGTTGTAACTCTTGGTATTTAGGAGCTAACATTCCGGGGAAACCCAGATTTTTTATGCCTTTAGTTGGTTTTCCTCTTTATGCTGAAAAGTGTCAGCAGGTAGCAGTTGAGGACTACCAGGGGTTTATTTTGTCTTATATTAATTGCCAGAAATTACATCAAATCAAGTATCGAAATGAAGTATAGCGAAATATTCTATTCTATCCAAGGAGAAGGTCAACTAATCGGTCTGCCTTCAGTCTTTTTTCGCACTAGTTACTGTAATCTTCGTTGTATTTGGTGCGACACTCCATATACTAGTTGGGAGCCAGAAGACAAAGATATTTCAGTGGAAGATGCAGTGGCCGCCATCCTAGCCCATAATTGTAAGCAGGTGGTAATTACCGGTGGCGAACCTTTTATGCAACCTAAAGCCTTGACCAGTCTGTGTCAGCAGTTGCAGCAGAAAGGCCTACATATTACCATCGAAACTAACGGCACCCTATTTGAACGGGTAGAAGCCGATCTATTATCAATTAGTCCCAAACTAGAAAACTCTAATCCTGATATAGATGATCACCACTTTAAGCAACATCAACGGCTTAGGATTAACCAGCCAGTTCTACGTCAATTTTTGGATTATTATAGCTGTCAACTCAAGTTTGTAGTAGAAATGGAACAAGATTTAGTCGAAATTCAGCAATTGCAAAAAGAAATGCAGATTCCTGCTGCTATCATAGTTTTGATGCCACAAGGAGTTACCAGCGATCAGATTCAAGACAAACAAAATTGGATAGTGGAAATCTGCAAAAAGTATGGTTACCGTTATTCACCGCGTCTCCATGTTGATATTTGGGGAAATACCAGAGGAACCTAAGTCAGCATATGTCAAATAGATTATATTTTGCTTATGGATCCAATATGGATCGGCAACAAATGGCTCATCGTTGTTCTGCAGCCAGTGTAGTATCTACTGGTTGGTTGAATAATTATGGATACAGAATCGAAGGCCGCGGTTTTGCTACCATTGTGCCAGAACAAAAGAGCCGAGTATGGGGAGTCATCTGGCAGTTAACAGCAGATTGTGAACTTTCTCTGGACGGATATGAAGGTGTGTCTAAGGGAATTTATTGGAAAGAAATAGTAACTATAGAATCTCAATCATCGGAAAAATCCTGTCTAGTCTATATTGCACCTTATCGTCAAGCCATAAGTAATCGTCAAAATTTACCTTATCTAAATTATCAGGATAGAATCGTAACGGCGGCCAGAGAATTCAATTTTCCAACCGCCTACCAAAGTCAATTGGCTGAATGGCTACCAGACCCAGTTAAATTCCCTAACGATAAATGGATCCTAGAATTAGAAAAACAAAGAGAAGCTAATAGCCGTTTAGTGAACTGAGAGAATAGTCCAATTAAAATGAATGACTGATCAATAATTGCCAAAGGAAACAATGAGTAAAAAACCTCACCTACCCTCTGTGCCCTTAGACGGACACCAAGTGGCTGTGACTGCCATAGAGAGCGTCCAAGTTCTGGATTTTTTCCCTGATCTTTTGTTAGTGCGAATTCACACTGATCAAGGCATCATTGGGCACGGCGAAACCTATTATTGTGCTGAAGCTGTTCAGGCCATGTTGCACGACTGGATGGCCCGTCGTTTACTAGGACAAGATGCCTTAGCCATCGAGTCGCACTGGCGGTTCCTCTACGAGCGAGCGGCCAATTTTGGTGTGAGAGGTACTGAGATTCGAGCACTGTCGGCTTTGGATCTGGCATTGTGGGATATTTTGGGCCAAGTCTGTAACCAGCCGATTTATCGTTTACTCGGAGGTCCTGTACATGACAAAATTCCGGTTTACAACAGTTGTGGTAATCCGCAATACGGTCCGAGTAAGATTGGTCGTAAAGGTTGGCCCGGTTTCGGTACTATCGGTCAACCCGGCCCGTTAGGCGATTCTTGGAAACTTTTTAACGAACCAGTGGCCTTGGCTGAAGAGCTAGTTGAGTTGGGTTATCGTGGCCTGAAAGTCTGGCCTTTCGATCAGGTGGCTATTGAATATGGACCTGCCTGGATACCACAGCAAGCTATCGAATCCGCAATCCAACCCTTGCGAGATATACGTGATAAGGTGGGCTCAAAATTAGACATTCTGGTAGATGGACATGCTCACTTTCAGTTACCTGCAGCCTTGCGTATCGCCGATGCCTTACGAGAAGTACAACCGCTGTGGTTGGAGGATATCATCAAGATGGACAATTTAGATACAGTAGCTGATTTTCGGCGCCAAAGTCGGATGCCAATCTCTGTCAGCGAAATGTTATTGAGTCGTGCTGACTACAACTCAGCCCTGATGAAACAGGCGACGGACTACATAATGATTGATCCAACTTGGGTAGGAGGAATTTCAGAGACCAAACGTATCGCGCATCTGGCTGAAACATATAATATCCCTGTCAGTATGCACGATTGTACTGGTCCTCTGACCTTATTTGCTGGACTACATGTAGGTGCAGCTGTAGCAAATAACTGCTATCAAGAAACTGTACGAGCACAAATCGGGACGGTATACAAGGAGCTAATCGATGTGGAAGTTAAGATTCGTAATGGATTTGTGGATTTACCAACGGGGTCTGGTCTTGGCGTGTGCTTAAATCCGGATCTTTTTAAGCCAGAACGGCCGGGATACCGAATCTCATCAATTTGACCATAGAATTGATGAGATGGATAAGATAGAAAAAGTCTAGGGACGAATATGACACCCCAAAAATTTTGTTTCAAACCTTATGGAGTTTATTATGACAAGTAATATTGATGACACGACCCAAAATCCGGCTGCGTATGGATCTGATGAAGAATCTAATTTAAAAATAGTGCAAGATCAAGAGATTGGTACTATTTCAGTCTATCGGCAAAATGGAGAATTACCAATTCTTACCCAAAATGCCCGACCAGACCATCGCCCTTACTTGCACCCCATCATCGCCCCTGATGGTCAAGGAAGTCTAACCGAATATAGTCCTGGACACCATAAACATCAAACCGGACTTTATTGGGGTTTCACTCGGGTCAATGGCCAGTCTGTACCTAATGATAAATTATCAGACTGGTTCTATGTATCTCGACACCAGTCGAAAGAAATATCTCAGGCTGTGGGTAGAGATTATTTTCATAATCCGGGAGCCAATCATTGGCAATTGGAATCAGCTTCAGTAATCAATTCCAGCCTTCGAAAGGTAGAATGGCGAACTGTTTACAATATGCTAGATGAAGATGGCGAAACAATTATGGTTGAAATTCAAAATTGGACCATGAGTATAGATGAAGGACAATATATTTTAGATTTGGAATGGCAAGGTGAAGCTAAAACTGATATTACTATCAATCAATTTCCATATGGTGGGATGTTCTTGCGTATGCCTTGGCGTAAGGGGATGCCTGCTCAGGCGGAAAATTCAGTTGGAGATCGAGATTTGGCTGCCGAGGGGAAACAGGCCGCGTGGTTAGATGTGGGCATGCAAGTTGAAGGAAGAGATGATTTAGCACACATTGCTATTTTGGATCATCCGACAAACAGTGGTTCACCAACAGCATGGCGAGTGGATGGTCAGTTTGGCGTAGGTCCATCGAGGTCGATAATGGGAGACTGGAAAATTTATACAGGAGAGTTACGACAACTAGAACAGGTTGGTTGGTAAGTAGATGTGAGGAGAGATGTTATGAATACTGAAAGTGTCGATATTCCAATGAATGATGAACAACGTTTCATCTTTGATCTAAAAGGTTGGATTTGTATACCTAACGTTTTGACTGAGAGCGAAACTGAAACTATTCGTCAACACATCATTGATTTAAAAGATGATCCTGAATCCATTGATCCGTTAGAGCGTTATTCTCTAGCTGGACCAGCCCAAATTTTACTAGATCATCCTGTAGTAGTCGGTGTGTTAAGAGCGATTCTGGACGATGATCGTAGCGATGATTGCTATGGCTTTCGTTGCGAAAATAGCTTTTCTGTCATCCGTAAAAACGGACAGGCTGGGCCCGGTCCGCATGGCGGGCATTGGCATGGGCCACATGGCTATAGAGTTTACCGTGATCGCATTTATAGTGGTTTAACACGGGTAGTTTGGGAGCTCAACCCTGTCCAACCAGGGGATGGTCCCACCGCCTTTATTTCAGGTACACACAAGATGAACTTTTCTTTACCTAAAACCCATACCCAACATGGATCTCCGCTTTTAGAAACTTATTCTTGTCCTGCTGGATCGGTGGTCATTTTCACTGAAAATACGACTCACGCTGGTATGACGTGGAACTCAGAGACCCATGACCGAATAGCGATTCTAAACTGTTACAATGCGGGTTTGGTGCAATACCATAAGATGAATTTACCATACTCGGTTATCACTAATATGCCGGCTAAACGGCAAACCTTGTTCCGCGGTGTTTGGCAGCATGATTTTGCCAACCAGCAACCAAATAATTTCTTCGACCAAGAAAATATGGCCCTCTAAAATTGAGTGCTAGAGATAAAACGTAGAGACAATTGAGCAATGAGTAATACCCCACAGTTTTTGCCAATAAGATGGGAAGATACAAATTTAGATAAGATTGCTGACACTTTTGAAAAGAATGGGATCGTTGTCTTGAAAAACATACTTTCTCAACCTTGGATCTCATCTGCAGATCGGATTGCCGATCGACTGCTAAACCAGTTGGACCAGCGCCCTTGGGCAGCCGGAGAAGAGTACTGCCGACGATTTGATATATGGACCAAGACTTTCAGCAACCTAGAATCAATGCCCGAGGTCCTCGTCCTATTTGAAAATCAAGTTATGAAAATGGTTACAGATAGGCTAGTGGGAATAAAATCGACCGCTGGAGGAATTGGATCATGGGTTACTTCTCATGGTTGTGGACAAGCTTGGCATCAGGATTCTTGGAGCAATGATCCTGACCTATTCATACTCAACCGAATAATTTTTACTCGCAACTACACTCCAGAGCAAGGACAATTATTATTTGTACCGGGTAGCCATCGTGAAGGCAATCTACCAACCGGTGATCCTTATGGGTGGCTAAATGATCAGGTAGCCTTCACCCCATCTGCTAATACTGCCGTTTTTCTCCACACACGAACTTATCATTGTGTAACTAAAAATTTAACTAATGAACCCCGTATTCAGTTCAACCGTAGAGTCGTACCACAAGGAGTGCAAGGAGATTTGACATCTCGTGCACGGTTCCGCAATGGCACCTGGGATTTCAGCACAAAATCTGCTTGGTAAAATCAGAAAATACCAGACTAAATGGAGTTTGATCAATTTTAAACGACTAGCACGGGGCCACTTTTTAGTTTGTTCCTAGTGTAATTTATGGTTAAAGGCTGACGATGTAAGATCGACTTTACAATAATAACAGTGGATAGTGTTCAAGGCGATTTAAAATATGAAGTAAACAACTAGCACAGGAACAGAATAAAATTTTATGTCTATTGAAGTATTAGTCATCTTTTTTTGCTCTGTCGTTTTGTGCCAGATCGAATTCGGTATCTATCGCATTCGATTTTTCACCCCCTATTTGCTGCATCAAATTTGAAATAGTAGGCATAGGCTACACAATTGCTATCTCCAAACTGTCTATGTTTTTCAACCATCTTATGCAAAAAAGGATAAATATTGACGTCCTATTTCCCTGTCAATCTGGCGATAAGCTTCGGTTATCCAACCGTTATAATGAGTTTTATGTTGCCAACTGTTAAGCGTTTGTCTAGCATAGAGCTGATCAGAAACTGAATTCACAACCGTTTCGACTGAATCGTCTAATAGACACATCGAGCGTTGAATGGAGAAATTGGCTTGATCTAAAGTGCCGTCAGTTCCATAAAAAAAATAGTGTTCTACAGGCAGTTCGACGGTCAGATGATGAAAAACGGGAAATGAGGCCTCGATTTCAATAAACGGCAACAGCAAAACATCAATACTCAATTCGTTGATGAGCTGATAGATTCGATCAGTACCGATATCAAGGCGGATATTCTTATTGGTTGGCCAAATATCAAAATAGCCGTAATCTGCAACTGGATCATCAAGTCCGCTGGTAAACTGGAAGGTGAAGTAATCTGGATAAATGAAAAAATCTTTTTCTTTTTGTCTATGTTCTTCGTAAAACTCAGCCACACAGGCTGTAATGAAGTTACTGGCGCCTAATGCATCGAGCGGCTGTTGTGTAACTACAGCCAAACGGGTCTCAATAGAAAAATCAGGAATCAAGGATGACAGTTTTCTCTTTTTGGTTGGTCTTGGTAACTGATCATCAGATACCGGGTCACAAATGACGAAGTCTGTTGGGTGTGTTTTTTCAGATAAATGCATGACAAACAGAAAAATTAAAGATTACTCCTAGTAGTAGGCGCTGATGAGGCATAATTTTCACGGTAACATCATAGAACAAATCTTGATTCTGGTCAAACACCTCTTGCTTCATTTGGCATTTGATCAAATCACCCACTTCATCAATGCCCAATGACCTGTTTTATATCCAATTGATGAGGTCATTCCTTTTCTTTTTTCCTACTCAACTTCAAGTCGGCTAGGCTAAATTCATTTTGTATTGACTGATTGATTATTGAGTTCGATTTGCTGTTCGTCTCATCGCAGCCAAGGCCT
>CAYVHK010000018.1:0-31897 GCA_964451145.1 uncultured bacterium
CTCGAACTTTAACTAAAACCGGTCCTTCGGCACTCGGAGTGAATTGTTCCGGGACTGTCCTTCATCTCGCTGTCGACCACCACCGCCAGACCGATTACTATTTCGTTCTCTACGTCGATTGCCACCGTCTCGGTAGCCGGAGTTTCGTCGTGAGCCTGAGTTGTCTCTAGATTGAGATTCTTCTCTGGGCGGAGCATTGGCCGAAATTTCGTTAGCTTTTTCCGCACTTTCGCCAGTCAAGGTCAAATCGACCCGATTTTGATCATCGATAGAAAGAACTCGAACTTGAACCGTATCACCAACACTCAAAATATCTTCAACTTGACGAACATATCCATTCCCCATTTGTGAAATGTGGACCATACCGTCACAATTCGGCAGAATTTTGACAAAAGCACCGAAGGGAGCAATACGTACTACTTCACCCGTATACTCCTTATCGACTTCTGGAACTGCAGTTATTGCTCTAACTTTTTCCTCTGCCGCTAAGGCTGCACTAGCATCTGTGGATGCTATCTCTACTCGACCATCATCTTCAATACTAATTGTAACTCCGGTTTCCTCTTGGATTTGTTGGACGACTTTTCCGCGAGGTCCAATTACATCCCTGATTTTTTCGACTGGAATTCTAATTGTCTTAATTCGAGGCGCATGAGGAGATAACTCTGCACGAGGACTACTGATGACTTGATCCATCTGTTCCAACACGAATAAGCGTGCTTCACGAGACTGATGAATAGCTCGTTTCATCAATTCTGGTGTGACTCCGTCAATCTTAATATCCATTTGGATAGCTGTAATCCCATCTCGCGTACCGGCCACTTTAAAGTCCATATCCCCGAGAAAATCTTCCATGCCGATCATATCCGTTAAAATAGCCTCTCGGTCGCCGTCCTTAATAAGGCCAACACCAACACCAGCAACCGGCTTTTTTAAAGGTACGCCAGCATCAAGCAGGGCCATAGTGGCACCGCAAACCGTCGCCATCGATGATGACGCATTAGATTCTAAAATTTCAGATACTACGCGAATGGTATAGTTAAACTCCTCTTTGCTTGGCACGACAGCCATCACTGCACTTTCAGCTAGTGAACCGTGGCCAATTTCTCTCCGGCCGGGCCCCATCATTCTTCGAACCTCACCTACACTGTAGGGTGGAAAATTGTAGTGCAGGAAAAAAGGCTTATTTTTCTCGCCAACCAAGCTACGTTGGATGTCTTCATCTAGACCTGTACCTAAGGTTACAGCACATAGGGCTTGTGTTTGACCTCTGGTGAATAGCGATGAACCGTGCGCATATGGTAACAAAGAAACCTCACCTGAAATCTGTCGAACTTCAGTTGCACCCCGACCATCAATACGAGTACCCTGATCGAGAATTGATTCCCGCATTTCATGCTTTTCCAAATCTTTGAGGATTGTTTCCGTGTTTTGAGTATAGTCCTTTACCGCCTCTTCGTCTATTTCCGGGGAAATAAGTTGATCCAATACATCTGCTTGCAAGTCCCCTAACAACACACTACGTTCCTGCTTGTCAGCGACGCCAA
This sequence comes from uncultured bacterium, assembly GCA_964451145.1. GTDB lineage: Bacteria > Poribacteria > WGA-4E > WGA-4E > UBA9662 > TMED15. The sequence continues at coordinate 1,548 of CAYVHK010000018.1, forward strand.
TAGACTGACGAATCCGTTCTGTGGCTAAACCGATAACTTTCTGACGTAAATCATTATCTATACTTTTCTGCACAAACTCACGTTTCTCGGTACCACAAACAGCAATCAGACCATCTTGCAATTTGATGATCTCCTTAATCTGCTGGTGAGCAAAAGCAATAGCATCAATCACTTCATCTTCTGGAATTTCATGCATATGGCCTTCAACCGACATAACGGCATTTTGATTGCCGCTGACAAACAGTTCTAAGTCGCATTGTTCGATTTCCTCAGAGGTCGGATTAACTATAAGTTCGTCATTAACTCGCCCAACAACAATCCCACCAACAGGCCCATTGAAAGGGATATCGGACATACTCAAGGCAGCAGAAGTGCCAATGAGAGCCGGCACATTTGCCAAATGTTTCTTGTCATAAGAAAGAACTGAACATAAAACCTGAACTTCTTGGTTGTAACCCTTGGGAAACAAAGGACGAATACAGTGGTCAATTAGCCGAGAGGTTAATTGTTCTGTAACACCGGGCCTTGGCTCTCGCCGGCCGTACACACCTGGTATTTTCCCACCCGCATAACCACGCTCTCTATAATCAACAGTTAAGGGTAAAAAATCGACATTCGCCTCTCTTCTGTCTGCAACTGCTGTTACTAAAACAATTGTCCCACCATACTCCACCCACGCAGAACCATCTGCTTGTTTGGCAACCTTTCCTGTTTCTATGGAGATTTTTTCTCTCCCTAGTTGCATTTCTACTTTCAATTATTTCTAGCTCCTTAATGTTTCCTGACTCTGTTTCCTCTGTACACCTTCAATGGGTGAGGTTATCCTCTTCTACTTATTACGTCCCTGAGACCGAGCTTTTGAATCAATTGACGATAACGAGGTGCATCTGTTTTATACAGATAGCGGAGTAATCTTCTTTGCTGACCAACCAACTTAAACATACCGTATCGCGAATGATGGTCTTTTTTGTGTGTCTGCAAATGCTCGGTTAGTTGTTTAATTCTAGCATTCAATAATGAAATTTGGACTTCCGGTGATCCGGTATCAGCATCGTGCTTTTCATGATCTCGGATAACCTGTTGTGTTGCTTGCGCATCTAAACCCACGATCCACTCTCTCCTTTACTTAACTGTCGCACCGTTAATTATACTTCCAAAACGGCCATTATAACATAAATATACTTTTTATCCCCATGAATAAATTTATGGAGATCATGTATGGTTAGTAAATTAGTATTACTTTCCTTAACTATTACTTAAATTACCCAAGATAGACTCAGCTACTTTTACATCTTTGTGAATTTGTTGAATTAGGCTAACTGAGTTTGGAAATTTCCTCTCAGTTCGAATTTTTTTTTGAAAAACAAGGTCTAGCTCTTGTCCATAAATATCTTGGTTAAAGTTGAAAAGATGAACTTCCACTTGTCGATCATTCTGGCCAAAAGTTGGTCGGATTCCAATATTGGTCACACTTCCATAATTTTTTGGAAGTCCAGACCCCGACGAATTTAATGCAACAATCGTTGCATAAACTCCGCTTGGTGGTAATATTTGTCTTCCGATTTCAATATTGGCTGTTGGAAAACCTATCTGACGTCCGCGCCGATTACCTAGCACTACTCGACCTCTAAGTGTATAGGGCCGACTTAACATTGCTGAAGCCAAATTCAAGTTACCGTCAGCAATGGCTGATCGAATTTTAGTACTATGAATAGATTGTCCATCAACCTGTTGTGGATTAACCACAGATACTCCAAAACCATACTTTTTGCCATGTTTTTCCAAAATCTCAGGTGTTCCACGGCGATTTTTACCGAATTGCCAGTCATACCCAATTACTAAATGTTGAACCTTCAATCGGGCAACCAAAATCTTAGAAATAAAGTCAATAGGTAGCATGTTAGCTAGTCGTTCATCGAACTGAAGAATAAAAACGGCACTAATACCCAAATTTTGCAAGAAGTCAGTTTTCTGGTTTAGTTGTGTCAGTCTAAGCGGAGCCTGATCCGGCTTAAAAAACTCAATTGGAGACGGTTCAAAAGTCATCACAGCGATCGGCTGCTTAGCTTTTTCCCCCCAATTAATCAATTGTTTAATTATAGCTTGATGACCGAGGTGAACCCCATCAAAAACACCAATGCTTAAACCAATACCATCTTCAGTAAAAGATGAATCGTAACCTCGGATAATTTTCACCGTTCGTCTTCTGCACCAGTTTTCAAAGTGGAGATCCGTTCTTGGTATCGGTCTAACATTTGATTCACCTGCTTTAGTGGAATAATAGCTTGGTGAGCAGTTGACGGATTTTGTTCCAATTGCTTAATAGTGTATGCATCTGACAAATGAAAAACTCCAGAACTTGTTCGGGTCAGTTGAGATAAAACTGCTCCACACGCTAATTCCCGGCCAATGTCTGAAACTAGAGATCGAATGTAAGTCCCCTTGCTACAAGAGACATCGATAGTTGCCGTGGCTCCCCCCTCTCTGTCAGTCAATTCTACCGAGCTAAGTTCTAATCGAGTAATTTCGACTTGACGAATTGGTAGTTCATCGAGTTGAATTCCTTTACGAGCCATTTTGTACAAAGGTTGACCGTTTCGCTTAATCGCTGAAAACATTGGAACAGTTTGCAGAATTTGACCAGTAAACTGCTTTAATGTCTGTTCAATTTGATCGATACTAAGATGATCAGTTGGTGATTTGGAAAGAACTTTGCCACTAGTATCAAAACTGTCGGTTGTCATTCCTAATGTCATAGTAGCTTGGTAAGACTTAGTGCCGATTTGTAGAGCATCGAACAATTTGGTCCCGTGCCCCAGACAAATCAGTAAAACACCTGTTGCCGTTGGGTCTAAAGTCCCACCATGACCAGCTTTTTTGATTCCAAACAGTCTGCGAATCTGATCCACTGCCCTGCGAGAACTAATCCCATCTGATTTATTTAGATTTACAACCCCGTCCATCTAATCCCCATTAATTTGCGATTGAATAGTATCAACCAATTGATCTAAAGCGTTATCCATTGGTTCTTCAATCAAACAACCTGCCGCCTTATGATGGCCACCGCCATCATAAAGACCACAAATTTGGCCAACATCAATCCAAGTTTTGCTTCGCAAGCTAAACTTGGTAAAACCGTTTTGTAATTCACTCGCAATGATAGCAACTTCAACGGAATCAATAGCTCTGATGTAATTGACAAAACCTTCTAAATGGTTAAAGTTAGAATTATTCTGTTTGAGTGTTTTCTGTGTAACTTTCAACCAAGCAATTTTCCCATCAGCAGATGTTTCAAGGGTTTGCAAAACATCTCGTAAAAGGTGCAATCGAGCTTTTGGGGTTGTATCATAAACATGCCGATATACTTGGTCAACAGAAACTCCCTCTTCGATCAAGTCAGCAGCCATTCGATGAGCCGTCGATGTAGCATTGGAATAACGAAAACAACCTGTGTCAAACATCAAGCCAGTATACAAGCAGAGAGCGCGATCTTTTCCCATTTTCAAACCACTGGATTGAATGAGTCGATAGATAATCTCTGAGGTAGATGAAGCTTGGGTTTCGACGAGATTTAGGTCGCCAAATGGGCTGGCTGTGTCATGATGGTCTATATTAACAACGAACTCGGTGGGTTGTAATTGACGTGCCAACTTATCACCTATCCGACTTAAACTACCAGCATCTAGAACGACTAACACTTCCGGCGTAACGTTTGAGTATACGCTCCTAACTTCGGCCGGCGACTTGATGTGTTGATGAAAAGGTAAAAAGTGATAATTGTTGGGCGTAGGATCAGAATTGAACATATGAACACGTTTTCCGAACTCTTTCAGGATAGAGTAAAGAGCCAATTCAGAGCCAAGTGCATCGCCGTCTGGATTTAAGTGGGTTGAGAGTGCAAAGTGCTGATACTGACCAAATAAATTCAGAACTTCAAAGTATTTTTGTACCGTCGACTCAATTTTATGCTTGTCCATTTGGAAATTGGTGTTTTTTTTGATCGTCAAGATCTTATTCAACAATCTGATTTACGTAAATCAGCAAGCATTTGATCAATTTCCATTAAGCGATCAACTGTGTCGTCAACAGTAAAAAAAAGTTCAGGAACATGCCGTAGGTTGATCCGGGGTCCGATTTGGCGGCGCAGAAAACCATTTGCTTTTTCCAAAGCAGGCAAGACATCATTCGTTGATACATCGACCGTACTAATTTTTACTTTAGCGTATCTGAGGTCAGAGGACAACTCAACGTGTGTAACGGTGCAAAAAGAGAGGCGTGGATCCCGGACTTTGTTTTGCAAGGCCCAGCTTAGTTCACGTTGAATCATTTCTGCCACTCGTTCCGTTCGCTTAAAACCAGCCATATTTGATCCAATATCAGTAGTTTAGATCAATTTCGTAATCAGTGAGAACAGCCAAGCGCATGCTCTCAATAAACTTGATTACTCTAGACAACATCTGGTTTAAGTGCCGAGAATTGTTAGAGATAGAAACAAAACCTACGACTGATCTTTGATGCATATCCAGCTCGCCAACTTCAGCTACAGCAATATTAAAGCGCTTTTTGATTTGGTCAATCAAACTTCTGATAACCTGTCGCTTATCTTTTAGTGATTGACTTTCTGGCACGGACAGGTAAACAGTACAAACTCCAATATGCATTACCAGTTATTTCCAAACAATATTGAACTATAGTTTACGAGCAATGTATTCTTCAGTGTAACACTCTAATACATCATCAACTTTGAAATCATCAAAACCCTCAATAGAAATACCACACTCGTAGTTAGTTGCAACTTCGTGCACATTATCTTGAAAACGCCTAAGTGAGTCAGTTTTACCTTCATAAATGAGTCGGTTATTTCTCAACACCCGCAAAGGTTCATTGTGAACAACTTTTCCCCAATTGACATAACTACCGGCAACTGCACCAGCACGTGGAACTTGAAAAATTTCCCGAATTACAGCTCGACCCAGTACAACTTCTCGAACTTCTGGTTCTAACATTCCTTCAATAGCAGATCGAACATCATTGATGAGATCATAAATAATATTGTAACTACGAACGTCAATGCCCTCAGCATCCGAAGTACGTATGGCTTCCGTCGTAGGATGAACGTTAAAGCCAACTACAATTGCATTGGAAGCTATAGCGAGCAATATATCAGCTTCGGTAATTCCACCAACGGCCTGATGAATAACACTAACTTTAACTTCTTTATTACCTTGTTCTTTCAGGGATTGTGCAATGGCCTGTACTGATCCTTGAACATCTCCTTTCAAAATGATATTCAAGTCTTTGATGTCTCCGGATTTGACTTGTTCGAACAGAGCTTCCAGTGTTACACGACTATTGGAACCTAGTTTATTTTCTCTATGTTTCGCTTGTCGTTTATCGCTAATTTCTTTAGCCACTTTTTCCGATTGGACTGCATAAAAAGCATCGCCGGCTTCTGGCACACCGTCGAAGCCTAACACTTCAACTGGCGTTGAAGGCCCCGCCTTCTTCAAGGGTTTCCCCCAGTCATCGATCATGGCACGCACGCGCCCTGAGTATATTCCAGCAACGAAGGCATCTCCAACTTGCAATGTACCTTCTTGCACTAGAATCGTTGCTGCAGCACCACGTCCTCGATCTAATTTTGCTTCAACTACCGTTGCTCGTGCCAACTTATTTGGGTTGGCACTTAGTTCTAACAGTTCCGATTCTAATAGGATTAGTTCTAGGAGTTCGTCAACACCCAACCGTTCCAAAGCTGAAATTTCCACCACAGTGGTTTGACCACCCCATTCTTCTGGCATTAGATCATGTTCAATCAATTGTTGCTTGACAAAATCAGGCCGAGCTGTTGCCACATCAATTTTATTAATGGCAACGACGATAGGAACACCAGCTGCTTTTGCATGGCTAATGGCCTCAACCGTCTGTGGCATAATCCCGTCGTCAGCAGCCACAATTAATACGACCAAATCAGTTACTTCAGCTCCCCTAGCCCGCATAGCAGTGAAAGCGGCATGTCCGGGAGTGTCGAGAAAGACAACTTTTCCACCCTCTAATGCAATATGATAAGCTCCAATATGCTGAGTAATACTACCGGCTTCTGTTTGTAGCACGTTTGATTGGCGAATGGCATCTAACAATGAGGTTTTCCCGTGATCAACATGACCCATTATGGTTACTACTGGTGCTCTTGATACCAAGTCCATTGGATCATCATCTTGATCACCTAGATTTGCTTCTTCCAATGTTAGTTGTCGAACTGGAATAAAATTAAGGTTTTTACTAATAGACTCGAGAATCTCAAAATCCAAACTTTGATTAATGTTCGCCATTATACCCAATTTCATCAATTGCATAATGATTTCGGTTGATTTCTTTTTTAGAGCAGTAGCTAATTTCCCTACCGAAATCCCCTCTGTAATTTCAATATTCAGAGTTTCTGTCTCCGCTCGTATTTCGGTAACTTTGAGCCCTTCTTGTTTGGGTTTTTTGGACCTGTTTTTTTGCCTAGACTTTACCTTTTTCTTTTCTGTTTTTTTATTCTCATTTTTGACCGCATCTAAGCTTTCAGAACCCACTTCTTTAGTTTGTATTTCTATCTGATCATCAACAGTGTCAGTTTCAGCTTCACTGACATCCATTACTCCACCGAATTTGGTCTCAATTAGCCTCAAGGTTTCTGAGTCCAACGTACTCATGTGGCTCTTGACAACAACACCGTAGCTGGCTAATTTTTGGATAAAATCCTTACTACTTAAATCATATTGCTTTGCAATCGTATAAACGCGGACATTCTTATTCCCGCTTTGATTAGCTTCAGATGCTTGCTGGTCTGTCATATTGCCTCCCATTCTAAAAGGCGTTTTTCTCTTTCATATAGCCGATTTTGTCATAAACTGAGATTTTTTTCTAATTGATCCACATCTTGTTCACTGATCACTCGCCTAAAGGATTTGCTTAGAAGGTAAGTTCGATTTTTTCGAGACTCACCATTCGGTTTAATAATTTTGTCAATACATTTTTGTTTGGGACAAGCATAAGCACCGCGCCCAGCATTGCAATTTTTCTCCGTTGTTTTTTTAAGGGGCATACTAACTGTTATTTCTCCATTAATGTCAACAGTCATACGGATCAATTGTTTTTTTTCCTTTTTTGTACGGCAACTTAAGCACGTCCGGAAAGGTATATGTTTAGACACAAGATTATTCTGAATTGTAACTAACAACTCACTTCGATTCTGTTTCTAATGACTGAGCTGATCGATAAATGCGTTGAGCCGTCTTTTCGCCTATTCCTTCCAAGTTGGCTAAATCGGCTAAATCGGCATTAGTAACAGTCTGAATTGTATCGTATCCGGCTGAAATGAGAACGTTCGCAATCTTTGGACCAACTCCATCAATAGATGTAATTTGGCTATTATTCGAATTATGATTGGCTTCTTTTGCTTGATTGGCAAATACGCTAGCCATTTCCGCTTTAAGTTGATCAACTGACTCAGTTTCACTAACAATATCAATTCGGTGACTCGTTAGTCGGGCTGAAAGTCGAACATTCTGTCCTCTTTTGCCTATAGCAAGTGAAAGCTGATCATCAGGGACAACAACCTTCACAACACCTTCTTCTGTATCGCTCAAATTAGCTCGAGAAATTTTGGCAGGTTGTAATGCATTTTTAACAAAAATGGTGGGATCAGCGTTCCACTGAATCAATTCAACTTTTTCTCCGTTTAATTCTTCAACGATAGCCCGCACACGTGACCCTCTAATTCCGACACAAGTTCCAACAGGATCAAGACCAGATTCATTGGAATGAACCGCTTCTTTGGAACGATCACCCGCATCTCTAGCTATGGATTTGACTTCAACCAAACCATCCTCAACTTCTGGCACCTCTAACTCAAAAAGTCTAGCTATCAGTTGGTTACTTGCTCTAGAAAGAATGATTTCTGGCCCACGATTGGTGTCAGCCACATTAACAACCAAACACTTTAAGGCTTCTCCTCTACGAAAATTTGGGCGGCCATATGATGAAAATTCAGCTAAATCGTTATGGGGCAAAACGCCTTCGGTTCGATCAAGTTCCAAGATGACACTTCGATTTTCCATTCGATGTACATACCCAGTAACCAATTCTCCAACTTTTTCGTTGAATTCTTGTAGAACCTGCTGCTTTTCAGCATCTTTAATTTTTTGGGCTAGGATTTGGCGAGCAGTAGAAGCTTCAATTCGACCGAAATCCTTAAGATCCACTTCAACTTCGATGGTCTCGCCAATTTTAGCACTTGGTTTGACCTCCAAAGCTTCCTCTATTGGGATTTCTTTGGCGTAACTTTTCATAATATCTACTACATTCTTATGAACAAAACACCGGATTAGTCCAGAGTCTCCATCAATCACAATTCTAGTGCCATCGGTTGTCCCGTAACGTCGTCGAGCAGCCTGCATCAACGCTGTCTCGATTGCATCTATAAAAATCTCCTGTGGCAATTCAGTCTGCCCCATCATTTGGCGAACTGTCGTGATTAGATCATTCATTCGTTTTCCTCACCTTCGGTTATCGCTTTTGCTTATCTACTTCCTAACACTGTAGGTTACCAAACAAGCTCAATCTGTGCGTGCTGAATATCGGCAATTTGAATCTCAATCAATTTAGCCTGAGATTTCTTAGGTGATTTTTGTTGCTTTTTTGATGCCGAGCCTTCTAATTTGAGTACAACAGTTGTTTTTGTAACTGCCTCAATTCGCCCTATCGATCGTTGGCTGGTTCTTTTGTCAAAGTATTTGACAACAACCAATTGACCGTGATTACGACGAAAATCATCAAATGAGGACAATGGCCGATCCACTCCCGGCGACGCCACTTCAAAATTCCAATCATCTTGTAGAAGTTCATGTACAGATAATATCGGTTGCATTATTTTGGCAATGAATCGACAGTCCTCAATCGAAACACCATTTTTACGATAGACCAATAGCCGAAGCGTTTTGTGATTAGCTTCCGTCTCAAATTCTACATCGACTAACTCTGTATGTTTCGATTGGAGAACCGGTGAAACTAGCCTAAAAACCGATGCTTTCAAAGATTGTGTGAACATTGCCCCTAAAAAACAAAAGAGCGGGAAAAATATCCCACTCTTGGTGGTCTCAGTTAATTTACACGAACCGAGACAGGCTCAGAGAATATGCGAGTTGGCTAGCTAAGTGTTGATCCCCGACGCGTTGGACCGCTGAACAAGCTACCAAAGCTATATCCTTGATTATAATCAATAATGAACAATTAAAATTAAGTCGTATAGAGCTGACAAATACTATCGAACGAGCTAACGTTCCAACCCAGCTGGAAATTTAACATATCTAACTATCAAAAGCAAGTATAAAGGAATAACTTGTACCATTACTAATCATAATTAATTGTTCATTGATAGATGGATATTCTGCTGTCTAGACAACTGATAATAATTAAAATTAGACAGGCTAAAAGGCTGCTCCCAGATTTAAGTGTAATTTGCCAGTAGTTAGAGTTCCGTCAGGTTCCAATCCATAATCAATTTTGAATATAATGCCATTTTGAGATTCTAAACTTAAGCCCGGACCATAACCAATTTTGACGGTATCAAATTGCCAGTTTTTTTTGGCTACCGTACCACAATCTAAGAAGAGGTACAATCGAGATCGGCTTCCTAAATGGTAACGGTACTCAAATTTGGTGTGCAATCGACTCAAGCCAGAAAACCAATCTTCTTCATATCCCCGCAAAGTTTTGGCTCCTCCTAAAAAGAAGCGCTCGGTGGGAATCGAATATAATTGGATCAAATCCTTTCCCCAAGTCATGGCTAAATGCCCGCCAACAGCCAAAACCTGCTTTGACCACAAGGAAAGAAATTGTTCCAAATCAATCCAACCTTTATAGAAGTTAAGATCGCCTTTGGACAATTCAAAGGCTACTTGAGCAAGACGTCCTGTGGATGGAGCTTGGTGAAAATTTCGAGTGTCTCTGAGAAAACTAACGGTTAAAGCATATTTATTTCGCGTATTTTGGGTTGTTTTTTGCTGTAAATTAGGAATAAAAATTCTTTTGTAGGATAATTTAAATTGACTTTCAAAGTAGTAGCGAAAACGGGTCTTAAGATATACACTAGCCATCTGCTCATCTACCGTAGAAATGATATTGGAACGTTCCCAACTCGAAAAAAACTCACGATCAATATCTGTTGAATTTGGTTGTTGAAACCGAACGGTATCTTCCAAATGGTTTGGAACTGAATTAGATTCATTAATATTTGGTGAAAGAGCAATTTTTCTATAGGACACACCTATCGAAATTGGTCGCTGGAGCAACCAGGGCTCTTCATATCTGATTTCAATGCGAGAAGTAAGACCAGATTTCCACTGGAACTTAACTTTTCTACCAGTACCAAACAAATTGTTATCTATTGCTTCAATCATTCCTGTAAATCGTACAGGATCTGAAGTGCGATCTGTTTCGGATTCTGACGCTGGTGCTAAACCAATTACACCACTCAAACGCCCTGTTTTGCCTTCGACTACGTTAGCATTGAAACTAATGTGATTGCTTTCTTTCTGATCAATCAAGTGATATTGCACTTGATTAAAATAACCCAAATTTTTCAGATAATGGATTGACTGATCAATTTTTCGTTGATCGAATAATTGCCCCGATTTGATTGGTAGTTCGCGTTCCAGAATAGCAAATTTGGTTTTTCTTAATCCTCGAATTTCTAGTTGCCCGAAATATATTCTGTCTCCCTGTTCAATTACGAGATGACAGTCTAGCGTTCTCTGTTTTGTACTTTTTTCTACTGGAGATATTTGAAGCTTTTTCAATCGAATTTCAACTTTTGGGTAGCCGTATTCACTATAAAATTGCAACAGTCGATCCATACCTTTTTCAAAATGTTTTCTAGTTAAATCACCCGACAAGGATAGTATGGATTGTAACTCAGCTTGATCGAACCGCTGGTTGCCTACAATGTTTATTTGCCCTACTTGAACAGTTTTAATTTCATCAATATGCAATTCTAGAACAATTTTTGTAGCTGATTCACTACTTTCAACGGACTTTACATCTACGGCTATGTTCGTCCAGCCATATCCTTTTTGCTGGTAAAATTGAAGGATTTGACTAATATCAACTTCAAGTTGTTCTGCATGATATGTTTGGCCAATTTCGGTCGATAGCAAGCCTCTGATTGTAGATTGATCAAAAAGACGAATACCCAAAATTTGGATTTTAGTTATCTTAGCTCTCTCAGATTCGTCATTGTTGATTCTTGGTTTCTGGGAGTAGGCGTGTAAGATTAAGTAAAAAAGGATTAACGCTACCCAAAAACGATGCTGACAAGTAACTCGCATTCAATTTTGGTCGTAAAGTATTACCAATTTCCAATTGGCGAAGACGTAGTACAAAAACGCTCCTCTTTCCAAGAGTCGTCGTTCATTTGATAACGAATTGAATTGTTTATTTATCCAATTCACTTCGTGTTCAACTCGCCAAAAAAATCTCAGCTTCCTGGTTCATCAGCACATCAAGTGTTTCACTACAGAAAAGAACTGTGATTTTTCGTTACCCTCTGACAAGAAGATTTACGAGACTTTTTAAACCGTTTAGTTGCACGAGTAGAATCAAAACTTTTATTGTGTGCCATAATTTTTCATTGCATTATTAACTTTTGAATGATCGTATCATCTAAACGATTGTAAGAGGCAATAATCATAATGTCAAACGTTAATTTGGTAATTATGCTAAGGTTTTAGACTAGTCAGATGCCAATTACAACGATCAAACCAGTCTTCAACTAATAGTTGGTTTCCTGCAGATAAATTTGTCACTGTTAACATTTGCTTGAACTGCTGGTGGGCAAAATCAAACTCTTTCAACTGATATGCACTTTGACCTATCATTCGATAAGCTTCTCGACGTAGAATAATATGAAGTGAAGAATCAGAAACTGCAAAAGATAAGTATTGAACAGCCTTTTTGAACGATCCACCCAAGTAGAGCTGTCGACCTATCAAATAGTTTGGTAAAGCCCAGTCTGGCATCTCGGATTGAATTTCATGAAGAAGAGTCATTCGAAGCCTACCAGGCATATTGTCAATCAATATTGAACGCAGTTTAATTGGGTTTTTGAGTCGGTTCAAGCTATCAATTTTAGCTATAGCCTCACGTTCCAATACTTGGTTTTCTACGCCTTTTGCTACCGATTGATAACGATCAAGAGCCAGTCTGATTTTTCCATTTTTCCAATATACGTTCCCAATTAGATTCTCAGCTTCAGCTTGTAAAATAAGAGTCGATTTTGGATGGGAAATAATTTGGCTTGCCATTTCATATGTTTTTTTCAGTTTAGATTGTTGATAAGCGCTGAACATTAAACCGCGAAGATACTTTGGATGGTTAGGAATATGCTGGTTGATACGTTGAAACAGTTGTTCTGCTCGAAAATAATCACCACTTTGGTAAGCAGACCAAGCTTGATCTGATAAATTAGCTATTTCATGAGCACATGTTTTCTGAAAAATACTAGGAACCTGAAAGCGATGACGGGCTATTTTTCGGTCCTTTTCAGTTAATTCTACAGAAGATAAAAAATGTTTCCATTCATCATCTAAGTCATTCAAGCTTCGATTATAAACGCTTTCAAAATTACCCCAACGAAAAACCTGTTTAAACTTTTCCATGCCGTATTGATCAACTAAATAACGGACAAAAGAACCCGCTAGTGTGTAACTCTGACGACCCGAATTAAGCCAAAAACCAACCCCCATAATCTGCTTAAGCGAAGGTGCGAGCTTTAGCTCATTCATAGCTTGACTCCATTGGTGAGCTGTTAATCTACCTTGGTTCCATTCCGCCGCAATTGCAATACCTTCGTGTAAACCCAGTTTGGGGCTAACCTTCAATAATGATTGCCAATCGATAGTGAAAACATGTGCCATTTCGTGCATCAGGATCGGATGTGGAAAAGAAGCATAGTTGATATGAAAACCATAGCCAAATGGATCTTCAACTGCAGTATATTTAGCTCCCATCAGCTGTTTTTTCTGTTCGGCCGAAGTGTAAATATAAGACCGGATTTTCTGTTTGGGTTTGGTTTGTAAGTAGTCCGATAATTGTTTGTAGCGGAACTCGTGGTCAGCAACTATAATGTCGATTTCTTGTTCAACCACGGATCCCTTTTGATAAAAAATTAGAAAATGCTCAGTCTCTTTTTTTCCGCCTAATTTTTGCTCAATGTAGTTTCGGGTCGGTCGAATACCAAGTGGCCCTCGAAATAGATAAAAAGCTCCTAAGGCACAGATCAACCCGGCTAAAAATAGTTGATTTTCCCAAATATTCCTATTGATTATCTTTTTGTTTAACCCCTGTTTAATTGTCTCTTGGTTTGCTAATTTTTTCCAAGATCGACTTGCTAAGCACAAAAATGTCAAACTGAGAATAACCGTTGAAGTTCTGGCCCAAATTAGTGTTACTGTAATCGGAATTTTTTCGTCATAAATCGGACCAGGAAAATAACCAAAAGTGGCATGATAAGCAAAGACCGGCGGATCAAAAATAATGTTCTTCAACAAAAACAAATAACTGACTGCGATATAACCTAGATATTTTACATAATTGTATCGACGAAATTGGATGCCAAAGAACAAGCCCGCTGTAACTGCGTGAAAGCAGCTAATAGTTGGTAACAAAAGGAAAAGAGAAATACCATTCAAAAAGTTACAATTTTTAATGCGAAAGGCATTAAGAGTAATAATTAAAAGAGGTAAAAGTTGCAATCCCCAGTTATACAAGAAAAAACGCCAAAACAAAGTATGTGGATTAGTTGTTTGATAATCTTTCAACCATCGAATTGTTAAATATGGAGCCACAAATGAGATGGCAACTGCCAAAATCGAACAAAAATCATACACAAGAAAAATAGACAGCGACAAGTTGGCCAAGATTAGTCCCAAAACTGCAAATATTAAAAGACCAATTTGGTAGTCCCGACGGCGGAAAATTGTTGTTAGCTGATTGATCATGGGAGCGACAATTTTAGCAGAACAATCATTTGGTATCAATCTTGCAAAACATAATGAATATTGTAACCAAGAAGCTGTTAATCTTCCTCTTTAAAACTTAGATACGAAAATAAAATATGATGAACTAATGAAATTGAAGGAGAAAAAATGAAATCTAATCAGTTGACTTTTAAAGCACAAGAAGCAATAGAATCCGCGAACAATCTGTCCAAAGAATATCAAAATCCAGACGTTTCACCAAAGCATCTCTTGTCAGCTTTGATAAAGCAGAAAGATGGAACTGTTAGACCTATCCTACAAAAACTGGGAATAGAAATCAATTTAATACAAACTGACGTAGACCAAGCACTCTCTAAACTACCTATTGTTAACGGTTCAGAAAGTGAAATTTATTCCTCCAATGCGCTAAAACGGGTATTAGATTTATCCTTTAAATCGGCAACCAATCTAAGGGACGAATATATTAGTACCGAACATCTACTTATCGGCTTAGTTGAAGAAAAAATTAGTACGTCGGCCAAAATCTTAAAGAAGCATGGGGCAACAAAAGAACAAATATTGAAAGCGCTAAAGTTTATAAGAGGCGGTCAACGGGTTACGGATCCCAACATTGAAGATCGCTATCAAGCGCTGTCTAAATTTGGTCGTGATTTAACACAATCAGCGATCTCGGGAAATTTAGATCCTGTTATCGGTAGAGATGATGAAATTCGCCGTGTTATGCAAGTTCTTTCTCGCCGCCGAAAAAACAATCCAGTATTAATTGGTGAACCTGGTGTTGGTAAAACTGCCATAGCAGAAGGATTAGCTCAACGCATTGTGAATGGTGATGTGCCTGAAACATTAAAACAGAAACGGTTAATCATGTTGGATCTAGGAGGGTTGCTCGCTGGAGCTAAATATAGAGGGGAATTTGAAGATCGATTGAAAGCTGTTTTAAAAGAAGTTGAAGACTCTGAAGGCGAAGTTATCATTTTTATCGATGAACTTCATACCATCGTTGGAGCTGGAGCAGCAGAAGGGGCAGTCGATGCTTCTAACATGTTAAAACCGGCTTTGGCTCGTGGGGAATTACACTGTATTGGTGCTACTACTCTGGATGAGTTTCGCCAACATATAGAGAAAGACGCAGCCTTAGAACGACGATTTCAATCAATCCTAGTGGATGAACCATCAGTTGAAGATACTATAGCTATTTTGAGAGGCTTGAAAGAACGTTATGAAACCCATCATGGGGTGCAAATTACCGATAAATCTATCATTGCTGCCGCCACCCTCTCTAATCGCTACATTTCGGATCGTTTCTTGCCTGATAAAGCGATCGATCTAATAGATGAAGCTTCTTCAAGATTAAGAATAGAAATTGATAGTGTGCCAGAGGAAATTGATGAAGTAGAGCGACGCATCCTACAAATTAAGATTGAACAGCAGGCTCTTGAGGATGAAGAAGATATAGCTTCTCAAGAACGCCTATACAGTCTATTAACCGAAAAGTCGGAACTGGAAGAGATATGTAGTGGGTTGAAATCCCGTTGGCAAAATGAGAAAGAAACTCTACAAGCTATTCAAAAGATAATGAGTGAGGTCAAAAATCTTAAACAAGAGGAAGAACAGGCGCGCCGAATTGGGGACTTGAGCAGAGCCTCGAAAATTTTGTATGGAGATTTGCCTGATTTAGAATCTCAGCTAAATAATGCCAAAGCCAGTTTGGAGAAGGTTCAGAACTCTGAACAACTACTCAAAGAAAAAATTGACTCAAACGACATAGCTGAAGTAGTTTCTAAGTGGACAGGCATTCCAGTGGCTCGGATGTTGGAAGGCGAGGTAGAAAAATTGTTGCAGATGGAAGAAAGACTCAAAAAAACGGTTATCGGACAAGATATCGCTATTGAGACTGTATCCAATGCTATTCGTCGTTCTAGAGTGGGATTGCAAGACGAAAATCGACCTATTAGTTCGCTGATTTTCATGGGGCCGACTGGAGTAGGCAAAACACATTTAGCTAAGTCGTTAGCCACTTTCATGTTTAATGATGAAAATGCTATGATCCGGATAGATATGAGTGAATACATAGAGAAGCACACTGTAGCTCGGTTGATTGGCGCTCCACCAGGATATATTGGTTATGATGAAGGTGGACAGCTAACGGAGGCTGTTCGCCGTCGACCTTATTCAGTAGTACTATTAGACGAGATCGAAAAAGCTCATCCAGAAGTTTTTAATGTTTTGCTTCAATTGTTAGACGATGGCCGTTTAACTGATAGTCAGGGACGAACCGTTGACTTTCGTAACACTGTAGTAATTATGACAGCTAACATCGGCAGTCAGTGGCTGATTAACTCGGAACTCACCGAAGAAGAGGCAAAAAACAAAGTTCAGGAATCTTTACAACAACATTTTCAACCCGAGTTTTTAAATCGGATTGACGATGTTATTGTATTTAACCGGCTAAACATGGAGCAAATTACCATTATTATCGATTTAGAATTGGATCAGTTGCAACAACGATTAGCTAACCGGAAGATCCAATTAAACTTAACCCAAAATGCAAAAACCGAATTGGCCCAAAAAAGCTACGATCCGATTTATGGGGCTAGACCTCTTCGACGTATCATTCAACATCAGATTTTGGATCCATTAGCAATAGAATTACTATCTGGCCGATTTGGAGATGGAGCCCGAATCAAAGTTGATTTCTTTGAGGAAGAATTTATCTATGGCTAAACAAAAACACCGAGACAAAGTAGTTATTGACATTTTTGTCTAGCTGATATGTAAATTCACCTAAACTTATGTCCTAATCAAATTTTCTCAATCTTGTTAATCTAGAAAAGAATTAGTTATAATTTTTTGTTCCTCAGCTCTACTTGATTAAAGAATCATCAACCGTATGTATTGACTCAATAAAGCCTGCTATGCTAATATCTCGGCTTAGTATAAAGGGTTGATACTGAAATGTTGACCGAAAAAGAAAAATGGTATTTCGATCATCATGGTTTCATTATCTTGCCCAAGGTTGTGTCGTGTGATGAGCTCAATCGGATGATAAAACTAGGGGAGCATTGGCATAGTCTGTCTCTCAATGAGCTACCCCATCCACTTACCTCGACTGCTGACACACATCCCGATTACTCACACACTATTGCTCGTTGGATTAATCACGTTCAGTATGCTGATCCAGTTTTTCAACGCTTGGTGTTGAATCCCGAAATTATGCGGATTATCATTTCACTGACCCACTACTACCCAGTTTTGGTAGATACAGCTTTGACCAAAAATGACAAAACCTCAGATGATATCCACTTTCACGCGGCTGGTCAAGATTACCGAGTTATCGACGGTCAACCTTTTGCCGGTTTTTTAAATGCAGCCGTTTCTTTAGTGGACGTGCCCGACGAGACAGGTTTTGTTTGCCTTCTAGGTAGCCATAAACGAAATTTCCCTCCTCCTTCTGAACTTGATAATCCTGACCGAATTCATATCTCAATTTACGATAGTAATCCAACGGTTATTAACCTACCGCTTCAAGCTGGTGATTGTATAATTTTTACTGAAGCTCTGTTTCACGGTGCCAGACGGTGGACTGCCGAATATCCGCGTTTTACTATTTTCAACCGTTACCGGGCCAATTTCCCCCAAATGGCTTCCGTTGCTACTTATGATGGATTGGAATCAAGCAAGGGTTTAATTTCCGAATCTGTTTACGAACTACAACAACCGACTACTTCAAAGCGAACTAAACGCATTGTGCAGCAAATTACGTCGGAAATTAAATTGACCTCTAACACAAACTGTTAAGGAAATAGAAGGTTCTCTTGATGAGGATTTTGTCAGTAAACGTTGGTAGCACCTCATTTAAATATCAGTTATTGACTGGTAATTGGCAACAGTTTAGTAGTGATGTGCTATGCTCATTTAGTGGCTTAGTGGAAAGAATTGGGGACTCACCTTCTTACTTTTATCACACCAATTTTATGGATGGCAAACCAGTTTCGATTGAAGGGGAACTTGATATACCAAACCATCTAAAGGCAATTGAACATTTCATTAATCTTATACCTGACTTTGAGCAAATCGACGGGATTGGATTTAAAACTGTGTTTGCCAAGGACATTTGGCAATCGGCAATCGTTGATCAATCAGTGATAGAGGCTTTAGAAGCTTACATTCCTCTAGCACCACTACACAATCCAGCTTATTTAGCTGCAATTCGTTCTTTTCAGAAGTTATTACCCAAAGTTCCACTAGTAGCAGTACTGGAAACATGGTTTCATCAGTCAATACCCGACTATGCCTATGAATTTGGTTTGCCTCGGTATTGGATGGAAGAACATCAGATTCGTCGTTACGGTTTTCATGGTGCTTCCCACCGTTGGGTATCCGAACGCGTACCAGAAATTATAGACTATTCCGCTAATGATCTCAGAATCATTTCTTGTCACTTGGGAGGAAGTTCGTCTCTAACGGCCATTAAAAATGGCCAATCGATTGATACTTCAATGGGCGTATCAACCCAATTCGGTGTGATTCAATCTACGCGAGTAGGGGATTTAGATCCTTTTGCCGTTTTGTATGTGATGGAAAAAGAAAACTGGAGTCCAGCGGAAGTAATACGTCAACTGATGGAGGAGTCTGGCTTGCAAGGCATTTCGGGTTTTGCTAGTGATATGCGCGATTTGAAGTCGGCAGCAGACAATGGCAATGACCAAGCACGCTTGGCTATTGAAACTTACTGCTATGGTGTGAAGAAATACATTGGTGCTTACGTTGCGGCTCTTGGTGGTGTGGATGTTCTAGCTTTTACCGGTGGCATTGGGGAGAAAAGTGCAGATACACGGTCGCTGATTTGCAACGGATTGGAATGGATGGGAATTGATCTTGATCCAACGAAAAATAAGCAAAACGACTCTGAAGCATTAATTTCTACCGATAATAGTCAAGTTCAAATCCTGATTGTATCGGCCAATGAGGAGTTCATTGTTGCCCGGGAGGCCGCCCGTTTAATTCGGAGTGGTTTGGGAAGCTAAATTGAGTCTACAGACTAAAATATATTTTTGGCAACTTCTAATCTTAATCCCTTGTTTGACTTGGTCTCAAGCCATCATATCCATTGACCCGCCATTAAGTGAATTGCCACAGGTTGGTCAAAATTTGACTGTTCAAGTCAAGGTTGATAAGGCTAAACAAATGATGGGATTTCAGTTTACTCTGACCTATGATCAGGTTGCTCTTGAATTTGTCGATATAAAACTAGGGGATTTTTTGCCAAATTCGGCCAAACCGCCGTTTTCTCAGTTGGCAGGCGGGCAAATCGGGGCTCTAACTTATTTTGCCACCGCCTTTGGACAACCGACTAAGAAAACAACGGGTGTTCTGGCTCGAATACAGTTTAAAGTATTGAAATTTCAGCCTTCTGCTTTGAAACTAGTCAACCTCTCACTATCGGGAATAGCTGGCAAAGATGGGATTTCAAAACCGATTTCAGCTGTTGGCCAGTCAGGACAAGTAGTTCTACCCGCTGACAAACCGCCAGAACTAATTTTATTTACATCCCCAGCTAACCAATCCCAGCTAAGTGGCAATGTTCCTTTAAGACTAGAGTACGGGAAAAATTGGGTCGGTAAAACGCTTCAAATTTTTTATGCAGTTAACGGTAGTAAGAAACGCCCACTAGCTAAATCAGTACTAACCGATAGTGGTAAATTTGACCTGATACTTGATACTATAAAACAAGCCAAATTCTTTCCTAGTGGCAATTATCAAATCGAAGCACTATCAGTGGTTGACGAAAAATTATTGTCTATTGCCGCAGTCTCTTTTCAGCTTAAAAATTTAATTTTTATCTCACCGACTCCCAATCAAGCTTTCAACGATACGGTTTTAGTGGAATGGGATTCTGGGCCAAGCCTAGACAATCAGAATATTACTCTCGCATATGCATTTGCCGGCAAACTAAAACTTTTAACGGCAAAACCCGTACCTGTTGCTGCTAAAAGTTGGGAATGGCCAACATCTGAACTTCCTAACGGAAATTATCAACTATATGCTTTGCTTGGAACACAGATTTCTTTGTCTTCAGTTCCTTTGAAAATTGATCATACCTTAGCCAAATCACCACGAATTTTATCTATAGACCCCGTGTATCTAGACCCAGAATTAAGTGCAGTTCAAGTTGTTACGCCCTTATTAATAGAGCCATTACCTAAAGGTCAAGTCAAGTGGGAAATCGTTGAAAATAACCTAGAAGGTGTGGCGGAAGTTGTAATTGAAGGTGAAGAAGTTGTAGTCGAAGCTATTGCTGATGAGGGAGACGGCATATTTACGTTAGTTGCTATTGATCAAGAGCTAACCGGCACTGGACGAGAGCGAAGCAAGCCAGTAATAGTTGAAGTTATTGTTGGCTTGCTGCCCTTGATAGCAATAGAGACCGATTTCGGGCTTAGTATTGTCTCTCCCAAGATTGGACAAACGTTTGAGATTATGAGTTATGTTTTGGACGCAGATTTAATTAGCCAATACCAGTTGGCAATCCAGTTTGATCCAGAAGCGCTGAAATTTGTCCAGGCAACAAACGGGGAACAGGTAATTACACAAACTTTTTCAACACCAGTGGAAAAAGTAGGCCGCGTGCTAGTTTCTGCAATAGGAGAAGCCGCAGAGGCTGATGAGCCAAATTTGGTTTACTTAACTTTTGAGGTACTTGCCATCAAAAACTCGGTTATTGAAATTGCCGAAGCCGCGCTAATTGATCCTGATGGATTTTCGATTCCATATGTGATTGACCAACCAATTGAGGTTCAGGAAAAAGCACCAACTCTATTCGACTTTGAACTACCTTCACCGCTGCCTAAGCCCACCAATGGCGTTAAGTTACCCAAAGAATTTAACTCCCAGTTAACCAACGGTGCAATTTTGGAGGAAAAACCTTTCACCTTAGACTTAAAGCTTTTTCTCAACAAAATTCATCCCACTGCGATTACAGAATGGTTTGCTCTAGCTAATGAAGATGTTGATATTAATATTGACAAAAAGAGCGGTTTAGCTACATTCATCCCACTAGAAAACTTTCATGGTTCTACTGTTATTAAGGTCGGATCAGTTGGTGAGGTTGATGGTAAGGAAGGAGAAGTCCTTGCTCAGTCTATTTTGAACGTCACACCTGTTGCTGAACCACCTCTATTTTTGAAACAAAAACCTTTAGTGGTAAATCAAGGCGAAAAAGGAGAATTTGATACCGATGATCTAGTTTTTGACGATGATCAGTATAATGATGAGTTAACTTGGAAGATTGAGGGCAGTGAGCATTTGGATGCCTTTATCGATATTGTTGATCTAAAAGCCTATCTCATCGTCGAAGCTAAAGAGGAAATTTGGGCTGGTACAGAAGAGATAACCGTTATTGTCACTGACCGAAACAAAGAAGTAGATGGCACTAACAATCTAACCACAACTGGCAAACTGAAAGTGACAGTCAAACAGACAACAGGCCCACCAATTTTTGTTGTTAATTCCATTAGTTTAGCTGAGTCGGCCAAGGCCAATTCCCCCTCTCAACTGACCAAAAAGTGGCAGGATATTGTTGGGGATAACGACCCCGTCGACAAACTTATTATCAAGATTGAAGAAAATGGTAAACAGATCAAAGTCTCCAATCAACCGACCAAACAACAATTGATTTTTACTGTAGCCGATAATGATTGGCACGGAACGGAGACTATAACGATTAGTGCTACTGACACTGACAAAGGTAAAACCAAACAATCTATTCAGGTGACCGTTACTGCAACTAAGGAAAAACCGAGAAGTAATGTAGCTAAACCTCTTCGCTCTATCAGTAATCTCAAAGAAGATCAACTTGATTTTCAACTCAACCTGTCTGAATACTTTATTGATGATGAAGACGACTCAACTGCTCTCAAGTATTCATCAGATTCGGTTGAAAATCTCACTGTCAAAATCGAAGGACATACGTTGTCCTTAGTACCAGTTGAGAATTGGCATTCTAAACTAGAAACCACATCCAAAAAAATTCCAATCAAGCTGACCATTGAAGACACTGAACAACAAAAACTAACCGTTTCTATTAACGTATCGGTTCTACCGAAGCCCGACGAAATTACTTTCTCGGATTTCAATGCAACCTTTGAGGAGGATCAATCGGCTTCTATTAACCTGTTAGATCTAGTGGAAAGTGTTGATTTTGCCAATAAAAAGCCAGTAGATACTCAAGTTAAGTTTTCAATCAGCAAAAAACCAAATCAACTTTCCGTTAAAATCAAGGATGGATTTGCTACTTTTTCCACTGCCGAACCTAATTGGTTTACTAAAGAAGATGAAACGGTCGAATTTCAGGTCGAAGAACGAATTACTGGCCAATCCAAAGCTAGTGCCAAAGCCAAAGTTCGGGTTACGCAAGTGTTGGATCGACCTGTGATCGCCAGCCTAAAAATAGATGCAACCCCCTACGATGAATTTGCTACCCGCCGGATTTTGCTGAATTTGAGAGATCCTGATGCTCATTGGGAGTCCCAAAAAGTATGGGTGAGTGCTTTCTACCATGTGGTTCAAAAAAATCAGTCAATTTCTGAATCGCCTATTATATCAACCGCACCTTCGCTGTCAGCGATGGTTGAAGAAAACTTCAAACCATGTGTTTTGCAAAATATGAATTTAGATACAAAAAAGGTTGAAATTGCTAGTATTGATGACATCCCAATGGAACAGTATACTCGTTACACTGTAGCTTGGTTTGCTGGTATGGATGATCTCGCTAACATTGATCAAATGGTTGCTTTTAAGCTAGTCGTTGAAGATGAAGAAAATCGACGAGCTGAGACGATTCGTGAGATTCGCATTAACAATTCGGAGCGTAAGACACCACAGTTTAAATCACTATCAGTGCTACCTGTGGATCAGACTAATATTTCTCTTGGATTGGTTTTCCAAGATCGACCAGATCCACTTCCTAATGTGAGGTTACTATTCAGACTAAGTGGTGCTGAAACATGGCAATTAGCAACCATCCGAATCCCTGGTGAGCCAGCCTCCGACAGTATTTCACTGTCTACTTTTGGCGGACAGCAGGACAATTCCGAATTTATTTGGGATTTGAGACTTTCTAACCTGCAGCAGGCGGGGCAATATGACCTACGTCTGGTTGCTGTATCAGCCCTTAGCGAAGCTTGGCAAAAATTCACTCAAATTGCACCTCCAAAAATACAAACTAACGAAACAAATACCGAAGGGAAAGTTGATTCAGTAGTACTTACTCAACCAACGCAATTAGGCAACGCCACGACTAGGAAAGGGCGAGTCTCATTATTTTTCAAACCTGAAAAAGCTAGCCAAATTCTGGGGGAAATTGGTACTGTGGAGCGAGTAACTGCAGTCGCAAAGAGAGGCCAGTGGTACTACATTAGCAGTGATAAAGACTTTGGTTTTGGTTACTTAGTTGAAGGACAAACTAGGGGTTACTTGCGAAGTAACGATATCATATTGGATGATGAAAACACTGACGAAGATGAAAAATTAGCTCGATTACCAGCGCTTCGAGCAGGTGAGATTGTTGCCGCAGGTCCTTATTATGACCGAACTATTAACATTGAGACGGTCGAATTATTGGGTAGTGGTCTGGTTTATCAAATTGATCCACCCAGTCGAATTATTACTCCTGGTCTGGTTACTTATAATGACCAGTTCATTATTTCATTTCGGTCTCAAAATGAACGCTCAATTGTCGAAAGTCAATTTTTAGTTTATACACCATCAGGTCAATTGATCTATGAAACAAATCAAGCCGAACAACAAAATAAATGGTGGCGTTTCATTTGGAGTGGTAAAAATCAACAAGGAAGTCTACTCCCTTCAGGCGCTTATTTCTATGTACTGAGTGTTGGTTATACCAACTCCAATAATTTCACTGAGACCGAGCGAAAAGGAAGGTTGCGTCCATCCACTGATACGGATGTAAAAAAAGGTGTCTGTGTTATTGCCCGTTAAAGTGATTTCCTTTTTTGTTTTAGTCCTATGATTGCCTACAATAATAGTTTGTCAAATCGCTTTTTGAAGTTAGTTGGATTCATCTTATTGTTAACATTTTCAACTCCTCTTCGAGCAGCCTTTTTTAATGCTGATGTATCGGCACGTGCGGTTGGAATGGCTGGTGCTTTCGTGGCGGTAGCGGACGATACTACTGCTGTTTTTTGGAACCCAGCAGGTATTACTCAAATTGACCGCTACGAATTAACAACCACGCGAGTACGTTACCCTGTGGATAATTTTTCAACAGATCTAGTGGCGACGACGATTCCAAATTGTTTCTATGGAGCTATTGCGTTAGCTTTTTTGCAAACTGGTGAACCCGATCTTTACCAAGAGCAAACATTGCAACTGACCTATAGCTATAATCTAAATGGTCAGTTAAAATTGCCATTGACTTTCGGTATAAGCCTGAAGCGTTTGACTTTAGCCTATTTGGGAGCTGACCAGAAAGACCCCTTGTTTACTAACGGTACCCGTCAAGCTTTTTATCCGTTACCAACAGTCGGCTTACTCTACTGGCCATTACCCAACCTTAAATTAGCAATGGTACAAGAGAATCCTCGTCCGCTTCGAATCTCTTTCAACCCAGACGACAAAGACTATAATCACTTGAATCGAACATTTCGCGTAGGGTTAGCTTGGACACCTGACCGTACAACCCTGACAGCTGAAATTGCTAGCGAAAAATTGTCTCCGACATTTGGTAGTCGCCAATCGATTCTGAGAGTAATTACGTCCAATTCTACTCAGGTCAGAGTCGGGGTAGAACACTGGATTCAACTCAGCCGAATCGGCTCAGAAATTGCCATTAGAGGCGGTCGTTTGCTTGGTAATTATGGAATGTCTAGTTGGAACTTTGGTGCAGGATATCAATTAGCGGTTTCGCATCTATTCAGTTTACAGTTCGACTATGCTTTCTCCTATGCTCCCAAATCTCAAATTGGTAATTACCATCGTTTTTCGCTTTTGGTTGCACGCTAAATCTGCACCTCATTCCATTTCACTTTTTGTGATAGATAACCCATGCCGTACGCCTATTTAATAGACCACTGTTTTTGGACTGTCTGCTTTTTCCGTTGCAGTTCCTACTGGATTAGTATTTTCTTCTTTTTTTCTTTTATTCATTTGTCTCATGCCTTAACAGTTGCTTCCCAATATTTTGAGCCAAGTCACATCACATTAGGTGATCGATTTGAACTAATTCTGAAATTGGAAACCGATAATCAGGATGATTTGGTCATTTCTCCGTTTGAATTACCCAAAAATTCTGGTTTGGAGGTTGTGAATAAGCCCACAGTTCTGCCCATTGAAGACAAACGATTACGTATCTCTTTCCCTTTGCAAGGTTTTAAGGTTGGTAACTATGTACTACCACCAATACGTATTCGTTTGGGTCATCGACAGATCGAGACGCCTAGTTATAAATTGAAAATTCATTCAGTGACGGATGGTTCTAATCAGATTCAAGACATAAAACCTCCGATTTTCTTACCTATTCGCTGGTGGGTGTCTGTGGTTTGGGGAACCGTGGGAATAGCTGTTATAGGAATGGCTATTGGGATTTGGTTCCAGCGCCGGCAATCGGCTAATTCACGAAAAACACCAGTACAAACTTGGCCACCACACAAAATCGCTTATGCTAATCTAGAAAAGATAGCAAGTTCTGATTGGATTGATACCGGTCAGTTCAAAACTTACTATACGGAACTGTCGTTGGTAATTCGTAGATACTTGGAAGACCGGTATCAGTTGCCATTAATGGAATTACCAACACTAAAGTTGTTAGTAAGTTTGAAAGAAATCGGAGTGCCAAAACCAATTCGAACTCAGGTCGAAACATTTCTTCAAAGGGCAGATCTCGTCAAGTTTTCAGAACTAACACCCAATAAGGTGGAGGCCCATCAGTTGATAGTCGATGGACGTAAGATAATCGGGCTAACCCAACAGTCATCAGTGAACTCTACGCTAATCGACAATTAGGTAACCTATTTAGATAGAATATAGATTATTTTTGAGATGTTTATGTTAAGAACCTAATCGTTTCTCTTCCTCAATCAACCAATCAGCATCAGCCATTGGCATTGGTTCAGGAGGACTCAATCCAGCCTCTTTACGCCAACGAGTGAGAGGATGTTCCCGGTTAAGTTGGGGTAGTTCAACATGAGTCCCATAAGCGGCAGATTCAAAAATACCCATGATGATTTCGATAACATGACTACCAGCAGTTCCACTACATTCGTGCTCACGCCCTTCATCTAATGCCCGTACGTACTCTTCCACAAACCAATAATCCCCCTCAATCATGCTACTATTCTGGCCAATTTTTTTGAGTGCCTGACTGAAACTATCTGGATATACCGGGGTCAAAGCCTCCCAATTTGGCCTATCGTTTTTGGGCAAAACGTGAGGACCTGCTAACTTCCATGAACCGTGGGGATACCACATTAACCGCCCCTCAGTGCCATATAATTCAACAACATGAGCGTCTACATTGATTTTATCAAACTTGTGCTGTAGTAAGGTACCTGTAACACCATTATCAAACTGAAGAGAAGCTGTAACATTATCGCCGGCAATGATGCCATTGCCACGTGGTGCTGGCAAAACATCGTTTGGTGTGATTGAACGACCTCGAGTAGTTGCATGAGCTGTAACACTTCGGCAATCACCACCGAATTTGATCATATGGGTCAATAAATGGGTGCCAATTTCCATTAGGCCAAATCCACCATAATAACCTTTGCCACTAGCATAAATGTGTCGCAGTTCTCCAATATCACCGGCTTGATAGAGACGGTTGATAGCTTGTGTCCAACCACTCAATCGCCATTGGTGATGAACGGCTACTTGGACACCTTTCTGGGCCGCTTTTTTCATAACTGCGTCCGTCTCCATAAGATCCATACCCATTGGCTTTTCTACTTCAATATTAACCCCATGTTCCAGAACCCTCAAGGCTAGAGGCGCATGTAGAGATGGAGCCGTCGGAATCGCCACGATATCTGGTTCAGTTTCGCGAATCATCTGGTCCAAATTAGTAAATCGAGCTGTAACATTTAGTTCATCACCTATGCTATTTAATCGATCTTCTACTAGATCGCAAAGTCCAACGACTTCAGTTCTTGGGTGGGCATTATAAACTCGGGCTGCAGCCGAACCACGAGAACGACATCCTAAAATTGCTACTCGGTATATTGTCTGATTCATTTTTTTGTTCTTTAAAAGTTATTTTACCATCGTTTTTTATGGTTTCATTTTAGAAAATTGTTACTGATGTAACAGGGGTGATAATGGCAGTTTCAAGACGACACTGTTTGGAAAGGTTCACAGTCGCTACCAGCCTTGGCTGCCTCGCGTTCTAATTCACTTCGCCAACCCACAACCCTACCGGATTTGATTTGCTGAATATCGTACCCTGCATATCGATCCTCAAGTGTGTCGCCAAGTTTCCTTGTTTCAGCCCATCGATCCCAAGCAGTTTTCATCCATTGGTAGGGAAGTCCTTCTCGCACAGCTGGATCCAGTTGCCATGCATCTCTCGCATCTGCCACTAACCGTTCATCAGTAGACGATTTGTCCCACTTTGACCAACCGATTGACAAAGTGTTACGTTCACGGACTGGAACTGTGTGGCCAGTATGAATAGTAGCTCCATTTCGGATAAGAGCCTCTCCTGCCTTAAGTCGAATGGCAACTTGGCCGGGTAATGGATCAACTCCGTTCCAACTAGGCGTGTAAGGGACACCTTGATCCTTCATTGACTGCGGTAGTAAAACATCATGTTCTAGTGGCGTTCTCCACCTATGGTGACTGCCAGGTACTAATTCATGACATTCGTCATCGGTCAAAGCTAGAAACATACTAACACCGTTACGTTTTTTAATCGATTGGGTGTTTTTTTCCTGAATCTCTTTCCACAGTCGTTGCTCGGTTTCTTCGGCATAAGCTTCTGGCCCCTCTCCTCGCACTTCCTTTTGTGAGAAGTAACCTTTTCCGGTCCCCCACCAAGTAACATCTCGATGCCAACTAGGTCCATTTTCGTAGCGTCGAGGATTACACCACAATAGCATACCTCTCAATACCAAATCTTCAGCTTGTAATCCGTGGCACCAAGAAGCAACAAAATCGAGAAATTCAGTCGAACCATGAAATTGCGCAAAACTAGGCTCGTTAAAAGTTGGATGAATCAGGCCACGAATTGCCCAAGGCTCATCCTCTTTAGCTCTATGGACATAACCTTTTGAACTATCAATTTTGTTATATCCATTTTCAGGCGAACAAGCTTCAGTCACACGGCGACCGGCTTCTCGCAGAACCTCTATCCACGGGCTATCCACAAAATCAGTGACAATAACGAAACCGTATTTTGACAAGTGGTTTAAGCGTTCATGCGTAGCCCCAGGAGTTGACAATTCAGTTATTGAGTCAGCAAAAGCAGTAGCCTGGTAATAACTGGTTGTCGTTTGAGAATATTCTGACGAGGGCCCATGGTAAACTTTCATAGCTCCATCCTCTTTTTCACAATCAGCGTATCAAAATTGAATCGGCTTGTCTAGTTAAGAATGATAGATTAAATAAAATCCTTTTTTCAGACAGAAAAACAGAAGTGTTATCCTCTGTTTGGTAGGAGATAGATTTTGGTTTATTTTGAAATACTAGTAGTACACTATTCAGGTTGATAGTATGGGTTTTTGCCAGCCGCATGATCAGTGGTATCAATAACGTGCTGAATTTCGGGAAAGTGGTCCTTGATTACCCGTTCCACACCTTGTTTGAGCGTTGCTTTAGCCATACCACAGCCTTGACAGCCGCCTCCCATGTGCACGTAAATCGTTTCACCTTGAACGTCGAGCAACTGAATATAACCACCATGAGAAGCCACAGAAGGATTGATCTGATTGTCGATTACCTGTTGAATTTCTTGTGCCCGTGGATCCTCCCAAGTTGGTTGGTTTGGGTTGTCTACTCGAAAACCACTAGCGTTCAAATCCTCGACGTAGTCAAGAGTTGCACCGGCTAGTTTCTCAAAACTACTGGGATCAACTAACACTTTGACACCTCTCGACTCGATGACCAAATCGTCGGACCGAGTTTCAACTTCCAAACCCAACCCATACTCAAATGTGGTTGCGGTTTGTCCGTTAATACTAATCCGTAGCCCTGTGATGTCGTCATACGATTCTTGCTCAATAATGTCCTGAACTTTAGCTGCTGCGGCTTCAGTCAGCATGATTTTAGCGGCCTGTTTATTCGTTGAATCCATTGATATTTTTGCTCCGATCACTTACTTTGACCATTCTTTTACTTCCTGATTGTAACCAACTACCCTTTATATTTCTAGGCTAAATTAGTTTCAAATCTTGAAAGTCCCCCATTCGATTATACAAACGTTTTAAGCGAGCTAAAGCAATCATTTCCAGTTGACGAATACGTTCCCTCGTAACATTCATTCGCTTACCGATTTCACTCAAAGTTAGCTCTTTCTCATAACCAATTCCATATCTCATTTTGATAACTTCCCGCTCTCGATGCTTCAATTTACTTAATAAATGTTCAATCAGATCCTGATCAGCTAAACTTGAAACAAACCCATTCTCAGGGTTGGCTGATTCATCCTCAATGGTTTCACGCAGTGAAATACTACTCGGATCATTGCTTAAGGATGCTTCTAGAGAGATTATATTAACTTGCAGTTTTGAAATTTCATTTAACTCTTCCTGTGATATGTCGAGAGCTATAGAAAGTTCTGTTTTTGTTGGTTCTCGCTTAAGTTTTTGACGAAGTTTAGCATAAATGCCATCAAGCTTTTTAACCTTTGCCACGACATAGGAAGGCAAGCGAATCATGCGAGAGTTATTATCTAAACTTCGCAAGATACCTTGTCGAATCCACCAAATTGCATAAGTACTGAATTTAAAACCTTTTTCGTAGTCGAACTTATTTGCAGCTTTCATTAACCCAATATTTCCTTCTTGGATTAGGTCTTCTAAAGAAACATTATTACCCTGATACATGAGTGCAACTGATACTACCAATCTTAGATTCGCTTGTACTAACTTATCAACCGCTTCCTGATCCCCAACCGCGATTTTTTCCCTAATTTCACCTCATCTTCTTGTGTTAGAATTTCGTGAAACGCAACGGATTTTAACCAATATCTCAACGCGTTAATTTGTATCGCTGTGGGTTCTTCTGAACTAATCAAACTAGCTGAATTAAAAACAGTTTCAGATTTAGAATCTTTTTTTTGCACTGATAAAACCATAC
>CAYVHK010000018.1:31997-41344 GCA_964451145.1 uncultured bacterium
ATGCGTAAGAATTAAGAGGATTCACTCAAGTGCGTAGACGTAAACTGACATTAGAAGTTTACAATACATTCTGCTATTAATCATACAAGGACAAGCTAAAACTAAACAAAAGGCTGACTAATATTCGGAAAGTTTTGATACATATCTTGACCACGTAGCAAAATACCTTGCCATTGCCTACCCATTGAATTCTCTTTTGCCTGTCGAACATAGGGTGGAACATATCGGAGGGTTAAGCCACAACGACGTCGCTTTGAGCAATTTGCTAAACTGCCATGAATTAGGTGGCCATGATGAATGGAGATTTGGCCCGCCTTGAGTATTAAATCAACTGCTCTACCTTCAACCGTGCTGTTTACCTCAACTGACTGATTGATACTGAGCAAATTACCTGCTTGATCAGATTTACCGTGTGCAGTGATACCTGATTGGTGTGTGCCTGGAATAACTCTCATACACCCGTTACCCGTATCGCTATCATCAATTGCATACCAAGCAGTAATGGCCAATGGTGGATTCAAACCCCAGTAAGTTACGTCCTGATGCCAAGCCACAAACTTATCTTGGGGACCGTACTTACAAAAAAAGTGCGTGGCCAGCAACAAAATATCTGATCCAATCAGTTGCTCTATATGGTCAAGTATTTTGGGATGCTTGGCAATTTGCCAAATGAATTCATGTTCCAAATGGTGATCAACCAATCCGATTTGGCATTTTTCACGACCTTCTTTCGCTTCAAGTTCATCAAATTGATTACGAAAGGTTTCCACTTCGTCCGAATCCGAAATTTGGAGTCCGGTAAGATAGCCGTTTTTTTCATAATTTTTAATTTGCTGATCCGATAAAGGCATGGGGAGGTACCTCAACTATTGTTTCCTTTAGGTTGTTTTTCTGGACAGCACACCATTTTTTCTTCCATTACCAAATGACACAATAGTTTATGAACAGTTTGATTGCGAAGAGGATGAATTAAATCTGGCTGAATTTCGACCAAAGGTTGTAGAACGAATTGCCGATTCACCATTTCTGGGTGAGGAATAGTTAATTGTGGATGATCCAAGATCAAATTACCGTAGATCAAAATGTCGAGATCGATTTCTCTTGGTCCCCAGCGCTGACGATGTTGACGGCCAACTTGGACCTCAATCCTCTTGAGAATCCTTAATAAATCTAATGGAAATACACTAGTTTTGACTCTAATTACCCCGTTCAGAAAGTTTGGCTGATCGAGCAATCCGATAGCGGCAGTTTGGTAGATTGATGAGATAGACTCAATCCAAAGTCTACCCTCAGCCCTCAGTTCATCTAATGCACGATCGATATAACTAAACCGATCACCAACATTGCTACCGAAGCCAATAAAGGTTCTAGTCAGTGAACTTTCGGACAACGATGGCTGTGTTATGTCCACCAAATCCAAAGGAATTTGACAGAGCCGTGTTAATGGTTGCAGTTCGCCCTTCATTTGGAACATAGTCGAGGTCACAAGCGGGATCTGCTTCCACAAGATTGATGGTTGGTGGGACAAAACTATATTGAATACTTCCAATAGTAGCAATCATTTCGATCGCCCCTGCGGCACCCAGAAGATGGCCCGTCATTGATTTGGTTGAACTGATAAGGACTTGGTAGGCATGATCACCGAATAAGCGCTTAATAGCTTGTGTCTCAGCAGGATCACCAGCTGGAGTTGAAGTGCCATGAGCATTAATATAGTCAACTTCGGATAAGTCAATTTGAGCATCTCTCAAGGCAAACTCCATTGCTTTTGCCGCACCTTCTCCATCATCAATCGGATGAACCATATCGTAAGCATCGGCCGTCATACCGTAACCAACCACTTCAGCGTAAATCTGAGCGTTACGACTGAGTGCGTGCTCCAAACATTCTAACACCAACACACCAGCACCTTCACCCATAACAAATCCATCTCGATCTTTGTCGAAGGGGCGACTTGCATATTTAGGGGCGTCATTTCGAGTTGACATCGCGCGCATTGAACAAAAACCTGCAAATCCCAGTGGGGTCATAGCCGCTTCAGTACCACCAGTAAACATTACATCAGCATCACCACGTTGAATGATCTTAAAAGCTTCACCTATTGCGTTATTGGAGGTGGCACAAGCGGTAACCGAAGCGTAATTCGGGCCTTTAGCTCCTAGTTTCATAGAAATTCGGCCGGAAGCCATATTAATAATCTCAAAGGGAACGAAGAATGGACTTACTCGTTTTGGTCCTTTTTCGATTAGTAACCGAGTATTTTCCTCCATTACACAAATTCCGCCAATGCCAGAACCGACACCAACACCAATCCGATAAGGGTCCATTGACTCCAAATCCAAACCCGAATCTTCATGAGCCATCATAGCACCAGCTAGAGCAAATTGGATAAATAAAGGAAGACGCTTAGCATCTTTTCTCCCCATATAAGACTCAGCTTCAAAGGCTCGTACTTCGCCACCAATTTGGGTTCGAAAACCGGTCGCATCAAACTTGGTAATATAATCGATCCCGCTCTTACCCTCTGATATTGCTACCCAGAATTCGTCAAAATTGTTGCCGACCGCCGAAACAACTCCCATGCCGGTAACAACAACTCTTTTCACAAAATCACCTCTTGTCAAAATAGTCCATCCACTGATGAATCGTAATGAACAGACTATCGTTACTTATTTAAGTTGAATTACTGTCGGTTAATATAGTCAAGAGCATCTTGAACTGTACGAATGCTTTCTGCTTCGTCGTCTGGAATTTCGATATTCAACTCTTCTTCTAGAGCCATAATCAACTCTACTGTATCCAAAGAGTCAGCACCCAAATCGTCCATAAAAGACGCCTCAGGTACAACTTGCTCTGCGCCAATCTGAAGTTGATCCGCAATAATTTCAACTAATCTATCTAAATCGATCGCCATTTATTTGCCTCGCAATTGTATTTTAGTAGTAAAGAATAACAATTAGACTAGCTACTATAAGAGCTAGCCATTCATAACCAATCCACCATTAACGTGGATAACTTGGCCCGTAATATATCCAGCACCGGAAGATGCTAAAAAAAGTGTCGCTTCAGCGATGTCTGCAGGGGTTCCTAATCGACCCAGTGGTATGATTTCTAACATTTTCTGTTGGCTGGATTCTGAAAGTTGAGCAGTCATATCAGTAGTAATAAAACCGGGGGCAATGACATTAGCTGTAATACCACGACTAGCAATTTCCTTAGCAATAGATTTTGTAAAGCCAATAATACCAGCCTTCGAGGCCGCATAATTTGCCTGACCCGCATTGCCAATTACACCAACGATGGAGGAAATATTAATAATTCTGCCACTTCTTTGTCGAATCATCTGACGAGTCACAGCCCGAGTACAATAAAACGTGCCGGTTAAGTTAGTTTGAATGGTTTTTGACCAATCTTCATCTTTCATCCTCATCAATAAGGTATCCCGTGTGATTCCTGCATTATTGACCAAAATATCAATTTTGGAGAATTGATCTAGTGTGAAATCAACCAACGCATCGATATCATCTCGGTTAGAGACGTCCGCTTTCTTCGCTTTGGCTTGAAATCCCTCATTGGATAACCCCTCAGCTACTTCATGAATCGTTTGTTCCGAACGACCGCAAATAACTACACTCGCACCAGATTGGCAGAACCGACGAGCAATTGAAAAGCCAATTCCACGAGAGGCACCAGTAATAATTGCCACCTGATTTTCCAGACGCATATCTATCTACTTCCAGTTCAACTGTCAAAAAGTTAATGTAACAAGGCTGATACATTCGTGCAGGTTGCATCATCAATCGTTCGATTTAACAATCCTGCTAGAACATTACCATTACCAACTTCTACAAAATTACGAATACCTCGGAGATAAATGGTTTTAAGGCATTTATCCCATAACACCGGTCGCGTGATTTGATCAACCAATAATCGTCGTATTTGTTCTCCGGTCGTGACCCAATTGCCAGTAACATTTGCAACTAGATCAACCCGCGGATCATCAAAGTGAAAATCATCAATTAAACGCGAAAACTCCGCACGTGCTGGTTCCATTAAATCTGAATGAAAAGCACCACTAACTTTAAGTGGCAAAGCCCTCTTAGCTCCAACTGATTTAGCTTTGTCAATCAGACGCTGAATGGCTAACACAGAACCAGAAACAATTAGTTGACCAGGACAATTGTAGTTAGCAATTTGTACTACTTGTCCCTCAGTAGTCGCAATTGCCTGACAAATTCGCTGAAGTTGAGAAGTATCTAAACCAAGAATGGCTGCCATCATGCCAGGATTTTTTTTTGCAGCCATTGTCATCAGGCGAGAACGTTGTTCTACCAAACGAACCCCGTCATTAAACGATATTACTTCAGCCGCAACTAGCGCAGAATACTCACCCAAACTATGGCCAGCCACCGCTATCGGAGCTAATCCTTTTTGTTGACTAAGTCTTAAACTAGCGACGTTCGTTACAAAAATTGCTAGTTGTGCATTCCCTGTTTCTGTTAGCACATGGGATGGCCCCTCAAAACAAATCTTACTAATCGGCCGGCCAAGAATTTCATCAGCGGTATCAAAAATTTTTTTGACCAGAGGCTCAGTTTGATAAAGGGTCAAACCCATCCCCACCTTTTGCGACCCTTGACCGGGAAAAATAAAAGCCGTTTTTTCAGCTACCACAACTAAATAATCCGGAGAAAAAACTATATTATATTTGCCAACGAAGGAGCACTTCTACAATCATATCCTGATAATTGATGCTCCCCATGTTAAACCGGCTCCAAAAGTGACCAGAAGAATCAAATCGCCTTCGCCGACTCTTTTTGAACGTATAGCTTCATCCAATGCGATGATGACAGTAGCTGCGGATGTGTTACCAAAACGATCAACATTAACGTAAACCTTTTCTGGCGGCACACCGATTCGTTCACCCACTGCTTCTATGATTCGCAAATTAGCCTGATGAGGAATGACTAAGTCGATATCCTTAACTGACAAACCTGCTATTTTCAAGGTGTGAAGGGCGGCCTCAGGCATGATACGAACTCCAAGTTTGAATACCTCACGTCCTTTCATGGTGATTTTGTGTAATTGCTGTTCGACATTATCAACAGTAACAGGTAAAGCAGATCCGCCAGCTGGAACAGCTAATAAGTTGGTATCAGCATAAGCCCCATCAGCTCCACAATATGAGGCTAGAATACCCCGATTCTCATTCGTTGCTTGAACAATGGCCGCACCGGCACCGTCTCCAAATAAAATACAAGTACTTCGGTCAGTCCAATTGACAATTCGACTAAATATCTCAGCACCAATAACCAAGATAGTTTTGTGTTTGCCAGACCGAATCATACCATCGGCTAAATCAAGGCCGTAGACAAACCCCGAGCAAGCAGCAGACAGGTCAAAGGCATATGCGTTTTTAGCTCCAATCTCTCTTTGAACTACACAAGCAGTCGAAGGGAATGACATGTCTGGTGTAGCAGTACATAAGACAATTAACTCAATGTCCAACGGGTCAATTTGCGCTGTTTTTATCGCTTGTCGAGCCGCTCGAGTCGCTAAGCCAGAGGTAGGAACATTGTCTTCCGCAATTCGTCTCTCAGAAATACCAGTACGCTGAAGAATCCAGTCGTCGCTAGTCTCGACTATTTGCTCAAGATCCGCATTTGTCAAAACCTTTTCTGGCAAATAAGCCCCTGTTCCAGTAATAGCAGATCGGATTTGGTTCTGAGATTGCTCAGGCATAATCAAGTTAAGTCTCTGGATTTGAATCAGGAATATAAATGACTTACTCTACTTCCTCACCACTCACGTTCTTGAATGGTGATCCTTTGTAATGACCACAGGCTAAACAAATGCTATGTGCACGCCGCAGTTCGCCGCAGTTACTGCATTCGTTCAACGTTTGACGATCTAGAGCCTGATGGCTTCTTCTCATTCCTTTTTTTGACTTTGATATCTTTCTTTTGGGTAATGCCATTTTCGTCTCCGATTGAATTTAAACCTTTTCTGGTGAATGTAATTTAGAATCTAATTATCTGTGTCGGGACCCGCCGATTGTAACATATTTTTCAGATTGTCAAAAGGCGAAGTGCTAGTCAAATTCGCTTCACAATAGCAATTTTGGCTATTCAAATTGCAACCACAAGAAACACACAAGCCTTGACAGGTATTTTGACATAAAGGCCAGCAAGGAATTTCTAAAGCAATTATTTGTTTTAGATCTTCGGTCAAGTCGATTATCTCCTCATCTGTCGTTCGGGCAGCCAAGTCTGCGTCGTTAGAAAAGCATAGATCAAAAGGAACTTTGAGTTGTGCGGGATATAGAATCAAACAACGTCGGCAAGGAATCTCAATAGATGTTTGTACTTTTCCTTTAAAAGAAAAACCTTCTGATAACCGTAGAAATTGGATTTTTCCTTCAATAGGTTGGAGAAATTTCACTTCTGGCACTTCCATACCAATTTCATCGTCAGCTAATTGAACGAAACGGGTAATTGATTCTCCAAAGCCTATTGAGCTTTTGGAAAAACGAAGATTTGTCATAATTAGGTTTGGCCTAGATTAAAACTTTCGTGAATAACCTGAACGGCTTTCTCGGTTTGGGACTGCTCTATAACACACGAGATTTTAATTTCGGAAGTGCTAATCATTTGAATATTAATGTTTTCAGCGGCTAAGGCCGAAAACATCTTGGCCGCTACACCCACGTGGCTTACCATACCAATTCCGATTACCGAGACTTTAGAAATATCAATATCTGTCTCTACTGTGGCAATTTTGATTTGATTGTTTAATCCTTCGATCACTCTAACAGTATTTGAAAGATCCTTCTCTGGCACAGTGAAGGAAAGATCAGTAGTTCCATCATGGCCGATGTTTTGAATAATCATATCGATATTGATGTTTTGTTCGGCCACAATGTTGAAAATTTCTGCCGCTACACCTGGCTTGTCTGCAATACTGATTAGAGAAATTTTAGCTTGATCTTTATTGGACGTAACGCCACTAACGACAACTTGCTCCATTATTTCACTTTCCTTTACAATAATTGTTCCGTCACCTTCATGGAAACTAGAACGTACCATTAACGGTACTTGGAATTTCTTAGCCAATTCTACAGATCGGGAATGTAGAACTTTAGCACCTAGACCAGCCATTTCGAGCATCTCGTCATGTGTAATTTGGTCCAATTTTTTGGCACTTTTAACTACGCGTGGATCGGCGGTATAAATACCATCAACATCGGTGTAAATCTCGCAACGTTCGGCTTTCAGGCTCGCAGCGATAGCTACAGCTGTTGTGTCTGAAGCTCCTCGACCTAGTGTCGTGATTTCATTGTCAATTGTTACACCTTGAAATCCTGCTAAAATAACTACATTGCCAGTCTGAAGCTCATTGACAATTCTTTCGTTGTTAATGCTGACAATACGTGCATTGCTATAAAAACCATCCGTTAAAATGCCGACTTGGTTCCCAGTTAGCGAAATAGCTTCATAACCGAGCTCGGAAACGGCCATAGCAAGCAGAGCAATCGAAACTTGTTCGCCAGTGGATAGCAGCATATCAAGTTCTCGCTCTGGCGGGGATGGCGAAACTTCTTGAGCCAAGGCAACTAATTTATCGGTGGTGCCTCCCATAGCCGAGACGACGACCACCACCTGATTACCTGTTTCAATTGTTTTTACAATTCTTTTAGCGACATTTTTAATTTTAGCCGTATCGCCTACGGAAGTACCACCGAATTTTTTGACGATAATACTCATCTTTTCTTAGTTTTCTCCAATCCTTAAACTATGTGTTATCAAAATCAAGTTCTTCTATCCGAATTACAGTGAAATCTCCACTAACTACGTCCATTTGATTGAGTTTTTGTCTAGCCTTAGTCATATTTTTTTCCAATGCCTTATGCGTTATAATAACCAGAGATACGGTGTCGCAACCTTGAGGTTCTTTTTGTATTACAGCTGCAATGCTAATACTATAATGCTCCAAAACTCGACCAATTTCAGCCAAGACACCAGATTTATCACGAACAACCAAACGCAAATAGTAACGGGTTTCCACCTCAGATACCGGACTGATTTTAACTTGAGATACGCTTTTATTGATCCAACCATTAGGCCAC
The DNA here is from genome assembly GCA_964451145.1 of uncultured bacterium. Classification (GTDB taxonomy): domain Bacteria; phylum Poribacteria; class WGA-4E; order WGA-4E; family UBA9662; genus TMED15. The sequence continues at coordinate 40,123 of CAYVHK010000018.1, forward strand.
AGGCCAACTGATCCATCAACTACTGAATGACCTGCTTCAATGATATCAGCAACCACAGCACTGCCTGTCGCCATTCCACCGGCCCCTTGACCGTAGAATAGGGTTGGCCCAACGGCATCACCTACAACATAGACCCCGTTGAAGGCGTTACTAACGTTCGCTAAAATACTCTTTTCTGGAATCAGGGTTGGGTGAACTCTTGCTTCGATTCCAATATCGGTAGCTTTGGCAATTGCCAATAACTTGATGGTGTATCCAAATTCCTTAGCATATTGAATCTCTTTATCAGTAATTCGGGTAATACCTTCTACGTAAATCTGATCGAACGGTAAATGAGTATTGTAAGCCAGAGAGGATAGAATCGATAACTTGTGCCCTGCATCAATGCCTTCAATATCCAAAGTTGGATCTATTTCAGCATAGCCTTTTTCTTGCGCTGCCGATAATGCCACATTAAAACTAGTCATTTGTTCATGCATTTGGGTTAAAATATAGTTGCAAGTGCCATTGATGATACCGTAAATAGCTTGAATTTGATTGCCAGAAAAACTTTCCCTAAGGGCTTTAATAATGGGAACACCACCAGCAGCACTAGCTTCAAAGCCGATACTAACCCCTTTTTCAGTTGCCAACTGAAATAATTCCACTCCTCGTTCCGCTAACAAGGCTTTATTGGCTGTGACCACGTGCTTTCCATTTTTAATGGCTTGAGTCACCAAGTCGAAGGCATCATCAACGCCACCAATTAATTCAACGACTACATCAATGGTAGGGTTGTTGACAACTTCCAAAGGGTCGGTCGTCAAACAATTGGCAGGAAGATCGACACTTTCGCCACTGGCGGGGGGGATACGTTTGGCGACCTTGGTTAAATTTAGATCAACGCTAGATTTATTGAGAATTTTTTGGCGTTGGCTGAGCAGAATTCTAGAAACACTCTTACCGACTGTTCCCCACCCAAGCAAACCAACACTTACTTCAGATTTTCCCACTTATTTTTTAAAGCTCCAATTTTTTGTTGCGTGCCCAGCTCCACCAAGTACCCTGACGACGGAAAAACGACTGGTAATGGAAACCTTTTTACTGGTAGGAGCCGATAACCTTCGGCCATTGGTTGGCAGGCTTAATTATATTTGAGGGAATACAAAAATCGGGGCGACTGGATTTGAACCAGCGACCTCTTGAACCCCATTCAAGTGCGCTAGCCGGACTGCGCTACGCC
>CAYVHK010000019.1:0-3041 GCA_964451145.1 uncultured bacterium
ATTTCAAAACACTTGCATTCCTGATGTAAAGTGTAGTAAAACAAGCTTTTAAAGATTCCCCAGTAAAATCAGTATAATTTAGGGAGGAAAATACGTGCAGATATCCGAACAACAACTTAGATTTTTCGATACTTTTGGATACTTAGCCTTTCCAAGACTTTTTAAACAAAAAGAAATCTCTTGGATTATTGAGGAATTCGAAATGGTTTTAAAAACTCACGGAGATGGAACAAAACATGACGGCTCAAAGCGAACCATTATTGTTCCTACTATAGATCACAGTGCAAAGTTATCTACATTGCTTGATGACTCTCGTATTCTAGGAATTGCCTCGGACATCTTAGGTGATGATTTCAACTATGGTTCAGGCGATGGAAATTATTACTCAGGTGATACTGGCTGGCATCCTGATGGTGCCTATCCTGAATTGTTTGCCATCAAATTAGCATTCTACCTTGATCCTCTGACACGAGATACCGGTTGTTTACGTGTTCTACCCGGTAGCCATCGGCTGGATTCTCCATGGAGGGTCTCAGGTCATGATTGGAATCAATCTCAAGATATTCTCGGGATTGCGCCGGCCGAAATCCCTGGTAATATTGCTTTAGAGACCAATCCTGGAGATCTTGTAGTTTTCAATCACAACACAGTTCATGCGGCCTTTGGCGGAAGTTCCCAGCGACGTATGTTTACGATGAATTTGCATAAGCGTGGTCATACAGTCGAAGGGATAGCTCGTGTCGATGAATATATAAAAAACCATTGTCCGGTGGCCCACGGTTTCAAGATCGGTGGTATGTACACCGACATTATTCTAGACACAGCACCACCTGAACGTTTAACGCACCTGGAACAATGTCAGGAACGTCATGCTCAAGTTCACCCAAATGACACGATTCTTCGTCCTTTTCCATCTTCACTTCCTAGTGATTGATCCCAATTTAACTTTTGACTGCTATACAACAGTAGCAAATCATCGACAAACTGACTGAACAAAACACTGATTATTACTGAAAGTCATTCAAGAAAAAGAAAAAAGAACGTTGGTATCAGGGATTGATTCATGCAAGTATCAAGTTTGAATTTAATGTCAACAACATACCGTTTGAGTATTCAACTTTTTCTGATACTGTATATTATTATTTATCTTAGTTCGTAAGATTTTCCTTTCTTTAATATTATTTCCTGCGCAAAAATTTTTTCATGAAAGACTTACGAGAATATGCTATTAGCTGTTCGTAGTAACCTCAAATATCATTCAGTAGTGCGAGGACAATTTGAAACTTTTGAGTGGCCTAAGGTCCTTTTTTACTCCTGTATTATTTGCATTTTATTCTTTCCGCAAGTTATTTTCAGTCTAGAACTTGCCGATTATTCTAATAATGAATCTAGGATGCTTTAAATTGAGTATTGGTAAAAAGATCTATAACTAATACACGATTTGAGTTGATGTCGCAGTTAGTTGTCTACTAATTCGGTATTGTTCTGGTCGCTTGGTATAGTAGAAAAACTTCTGACTACTAAAGATCGAACATAGAGAATATGTTGGAAGATCGTTGGCTTTTTATACTAAAAATTTTATAATGTGCGAATTAGGTTTGATTTGTCTTATCAACTTTACAATAATACTTTGGAGGTCGGAACGATTCAGTTCCGGTTGTTACCATGTCTCTCAACCAAGATCAACTGCTACAATTCCAGGAGAATGGTTTTTTGCTGTTAGAAGATGTGCTAACTAAGCAAGACTTAGATCCGATTATCGAAGAATATCAAGAGTATATCGATCGACGTGCGCACCAACTTCTGTCAGAAAGCAAAATCTCTCAACTTTACAGTCATCAGCCTTTCGAAAGACGGCTCGCATCTATTTGCAGCGAAAATAACGAAATTTATTCAGAATTAGATATTATGTATCTAAGAGGAAAGGCTTCCTTCTACTTCTTGAAAAATCCGAAATTGATGCGAATTGTGTCTAGTATTATTGGTCCAGAGATAACTTGTAGTCCGATTCAGCATATTCGAGCGAAACTGCCTGCTGGATTGTCGCCAGACGGTAGTGATGCCCACGTGGCTCCGTGGCACCAAGATGCCGGTGTAACTTGGTCAGAGGCTGATCCCTATTTTATCTTGACTGTTTGGTTGCCACTGGTCGAAGCAACACAAGAAAACGGATGCTTACAGATTATTCCTGATTTACAAACACCAGGACTATTGCGACATCATTCCAAAGTCGGTGTCGGTACAACCATCATAGATGAGGAGATGCCCGACCAAACGGTACTAACATTACCAATGGAAAAGGGAAGTCTGTTACTGTTGAACAAGGAAATACCACATAGATCAACACCTAATCGAAGTAATACTGTCCGCTGGAGTATCGATCTTCGATATCAGAAAACTGGAACACCTACTGGACGCCCTTTCCACCCTCAGTTTGTAGCTTACAGCGAATCGGATCCACTTTCGGTCTTGAATGATTATGAAACTTGGCAAGATATGTGGGTTCAGGCACTAGAACAGAGTCAGGATATTAAACCACATCGTTGGCCTAAAACTGAGTAGATACTAGTTATATCCCTCCTCGGATTCAAATACTATCCTTTTGTTGATCCAATCCAAGTCATTAAGCATTGAGCCATTGTTGATTTACAAACAAAAAACAAGATTAAACGATACAGGAATTTAAAGATGGCCGAACAAATATTGAATTCGGAACAAATAGGTTTCTTTAAGATGCATGGATATGTCATTCTTAGGGGGTTCATTGATGCGAATACTCTTGACAACTGGCGAAAACAGATTTGGCAGCATTTGCAGGCTGACCTGTCCGATCCTAGCGGTTGGCCAAATCCATATGTGGTCGCTGGATTCAAAATTGAACCTGAAAGTCAAATTTTTGGTCGATTGCCACAGGTGTGCCAAGTAGTAGAACAATTGGGAGGAGGTCTATTTAATGGTGGAGGAGGAGAAGTTTTGGCACAATGGACTCAAAAAGAAGAAAAGAAACAGTGGAAATTACAAAAAAACGGACATATAGATGG
>CAYVHK010000019.1:3051-16379 GCA_964451145.1 uncultured bacterium
CACTACTTACATGTATGATGTCGAATCTAAAGGTGGGGCTTTTTTCTATTGGCCGAAAAGCCATCTAAGTACACACCAATACTTTTTGGCACATCCGACTCATATAGACGGTAGTTTTCGAGATAAGGAAGGTTGGGGATGGGAAATCTTTTCTGATCGATCACCAGAAGGCCCCTGCGAGTTCGCCGCCAAAGCAGGTGATGTTATTTTCTGGCACTGTTTTCTTTGCCATACTGGGTCAACCAATATCCGTCAAGTACCACGATTTGGTGTTTTCGCGCGTTGGTCGTATAAAGAAAAAGAGAAGATGCGTTATGAAATTCCAACCGATCTATGGAAATACTGGTCAATTTGAGAACCGGTGCTGTTGTGGACTACTTTATTGCCTTAAAATCCTGATCGGCTTAGTAAAATCACCAATCTCTTCCAAGCATACGTTGCTTGGTAGTGTTGCTTTCAATGGAGAAATGGCCAGATTTAGTGTTTCGTTCTGAAATTCCACTGACTTGCAGGTTGTTTGGCGAAGCTTTTTTCCTGTAGCAATAAAAAACGGAAATAAATCTTCACCAACAGCAATTGACAAATCTTCTATTGATTCTTCCCAATTTAGCTTTCGATTTGGATCTTCTATCCAACGTTGTCCTTGAACCCAGCGCCAGCGCGGATACCAAGTCGGACCATAACGATCGTCTAACTTCTGCCAAACATACCAAATCATTAATCGGTCCCAACCTTGTTGCCAATTTCGGAGATTCTTGGCTCTGAAGATTTGTTCTGGCCTCGTTTCAGAATGGCTATTATAATCGGGCAAAAACACTTGATCACATTGTCGATTTGGGCCAGAAACAGCATCGTATTTAGCATCAATTTTACCTTGTAACCAACCGGCATGTTCCTCACCTTGGTTTCCACCAAACGGGTGATCAGCGATTAATCCCCCGGGGCCAGACATAGTATGCGCCTGCTCGTGGGCAAAGATACTACGCATTCCTTCTGAACTGGTCGAAATCGTACCAGTCTCTTTCGGTAAATAGGCATTGATGGCCCACCCACCGCCACCGCCGCTACAAACTACTAAGTACATTGGTTCTTCCGGTTTTGGTGATGGCATCCACTTATAGAGATCATTCGTAATTTCCGTAAAATCTTGTTGGACGGTAGATAATATTTCTGGTGGTTGGTTTTTGCTGTAGTAACAGACAATGCCATCCAGCAGAAGTTCAGACTCTTGGTATATGCCACCGCCGCCGTACATTGGTGTCGGCAATCGAGGTTCACCACCGGCAGGAGAAGACCCTGCTGCCGCCCATTCTATGACTTCGGTTAGCAAGTCTAATTTCTGTTCGACTTCGTTCGGATCCTTCTCGTCAAAACGATATAAATCCGAAGATGCCAGCAGGACAATTCTGCCTTTTCCATAGGATCGACGAGTATAAATTGGTTTATCCTCTTGGCTCTTGAGAACTGTTTCCCAGTTATTGTCAACTTGAATCGATGGCCAAAGGCTTCCTTGGTAGGGGATTCTCTTTGGTAAAAGCTCTGCACCATAATTTGATAATAGTTGATTCAGAGACCATGAATTATCTGGCTGATCATTATTATGCCAGTTGGCAGAAACAATGAGCCCTCCACCGGCACTTAAGTAGTTTTCTAATCTTCTCTGTTCTTCAGGCATATAATCAGGATTTCCAATTGCGCCTTCAGTCAGGACAACGTTCCATTTAGGTGTTGACCACCAGGCGAAAGGGTGAACTTTTGGTTCTACGGTAATCCTAATTCGGGCGGGAGATCCAGGAATCAACTGTGTATCTAGGGTGGCATGACTACCGACACTCCGAATTCCGCGTTGATACAACTGTTCACTCAATCGCCAAAGCAAAAAAAAGTCGCATTTATGCGACATATCTACTAGTAGATTTATGCCTGTATCGTTAGTAAGTGGAATTGGATCTAGTGGATATTGTTTGGCAACTTCCATAGGTAATGTTTTCCCAGCCTTCCACCACTGGTTTATTTTTTCAGCTGTAAATATCATATAACCTCCCAACTATAAAATGACAAAAATGTATTGAATAGTATTAAAGAAATTACTAATGTTTTTGGCAATTAGTATATTACATAATCAATAAATATTGTGGTCAGACTATTAGTTAATTAGTTTTCACCTTTTAAAATTATTATCGGTAAACATGAGTTACAGATAACTAAGATGTCGGTATTAACTAGTAAAATATAATACCAACTGACAAATTCTAATTATTGTGATAGAATTTTTCCAATGTCGTGGACAAGGATAACAAATGTCAAATATCCCCAAAAGAGTTTTTGTGATTGGAATTGATGGTGCAATGGGGCCAGCTGTCAGATTGGCGGACACTCCTAATATTGATGCGGTGATCGAGAATGGTATTTTCACTTATCTGGCTCAAGCGGTGATGCCAAGTGCCAGTTTCCAGAATTGGGGCGCATTGTTGCATGGGGTTGAAGCCACTGTCCATCAAATTAGCGAAGCTAACCCGATTCAGGAAGAAGTTCCATTTCCCTCATTTTTGAAAGTTTTACAACGGGCTGAACCCACACGGACTTGCGCAGCTTTCAGTTGCTGGAATCCAATTAATCAATATATTATTGAGCAATCTATCGATTGCCACCGAATTTCTCAACCCGATTCAGAATTAGTTCAAACAGCTGCTAACTATATTCGCCAATCGCCACCTGACTTATTCTTCATGCAATTGGATGACGTTGATGCTGCCGGACATCGAGAAGGTTATGGTAGTAAAAAATATTTGCAACAAATTGAAAAGACCGACAGCGAAGTCGGTGTGGTAATACAGGCCATTCAGGAAGCTGATATTTACTCGGAAAGCCTGATCCTCATCATCTCAGATCATGGTGGATTTGGTACAGGTCATGGTGGCGACGAACCCGAATGTTTGGAAATTTTTTGGAGTATTCGTGGACCAGGTATTGTTCAGGGAATAGAATTCGATCAACCGATCTCAATAAAAGATACGGCATCTATCATCTTGCATGCCTTTAACACTCCTATTCCAGAGGGTTATGAAGGAAATGTTCCTGCACCCATTTTTGAAAATTAGGGCTAGGCTGTCTTTAGATATCGTAGTCATCTAACAACTCATTTTATTGATAAACACACAACTTTTTATAGTAAAACCTTCATATTTTCGTTATGCATCTTTTTACTATTATCCCATTCCATTTTCAGGAACTGGCGTCTATGTCAGTTCCTTTGCTAATTTTGTAACGATCTGCTCCAGATCGGGAAATGTGTCCCTTTGCTCCGGTGATAGATCGGCTAATTCTGTTTGACCAATGAATCGGAAGATATCAGCGGCTCCAAGCAAAATATCGGGTGTTAGTCCAACATCGGCAAAGGTAGTAGCAATTTCTTCCATTTCGCCGACCCACCTTCTGGCTTTAGAGGGTAAACTTGGCAATCCGTTTTGCATTCGCTGATAAAGCACAGGCTGGCTGATTTCAAACTCTGCTGTCAGATCAGCGGACACACCCAGTATTTCAGCTGCGGTTAGCAATTCAGCGCAAAGCGCTGTTAAACCTTTGGTCAGACTGGCATAACACATTTTGATAGCAGAAGCCGAACCTATCTTAGATCCTAAGGGACGGATGTCTAAACCATACTGATTTAATATGCAGAACAACTCTACGCTAGAACCTGAAGCGTAAAACCGCGTTGACCCATCCCTTCGTGGTGGTGGGCCAATAATTGATGCATCTAAAAAACTGCCCCCTGAACTTGTAATAGTTTGATCAATTTTCTTGACCGTGTTAGGGGCAACGGCATTACAATCAACATACAATATTTCGGTTTGCGTTCTTTCAATTGCCTTCGCCACTTTTTCGGCGGCGTTGACAGCTTGTGCTGGTACTAGAATAGACAAAATCAAGTCAGCTTCCTGCACCAAATCATTATAAGACGGTAAGTCGACAATGCCAACTTTTCTAGCTAACTGTTTTGTTCGCTGGCTTCTTTTATCTAAACAAGCGGCCACTTCTAACCCATTGGCAATTAGAACTTGGCCAACAACATGTCCCATATCACCAGGACTGACAATTCCAACTTTTTTTATCGTTTTCATATGCGTTTTTCGGTTGTTACTACAAACTTATTATTTCATCCAAGCTAATTTAGTTAAATGCTTGAACTAAAGGAGGTTTAAATTCTGACAACGAACAGTTCCATTTGTCCAATGTATTACCCAAAGTCTTCATCTTAGTGATCGCACTTATTACTTTTGCTTACTCAACATCTTCAATACAACAAAGTCCCGCTAAACAGGATTGAGCCAATCTAGAATAATATAAATTGGCCAACTCAAATTTACATGTATCTAACCAAACCCATAATAGTGTCATTTTTATGGGGGACTCAATCACTGAGTTTTGGTTTCATTACAGGCCTATTTTTTTACTAATCACAACTTCATTAGTAGAGGAATCAGTGGCCAAACTACACCTCAAATATTAGTTGGGTTTCAATTTGATGTTTTCAATCTCTGCCCGAAAATTGTGGTTATTTTAGCCGATACAAATGATATTGCTGAAAATACTGGACGAACTTCGCTTGAAACCATAGTTGGCAATATAATATCAATGGCCGAAATTGCTCGTTCTCATCAAATTCAAGTCATTATTGCTTCTGTCCTGCCTGCAATTGATTTTCCCTGGAATCCAGGGTTGAATGCCGCAGGTGAAATTGTTCAGCTCAACCGGCTTCTAGAAAATTGTTGTATCGGTAATGGAATTGTATTTCTGGACTATTATTCATCACTGGTAGATAACAAAGGTGGACTCAAGGTTCCCGAATATACACCTTCAGACGATTTGGTACATCCCAACAAAAGAGGATACCAGATAATGAAAAAATTAGCCTTACCAATTATTAATAATCTTAAAAATTCCAACTAACAAGGAAATTGAGCAGTGATTCTATCAGAACTAATATTAAAATGAAATAAATTATGTCATTTTGAAAGACTTCATAGACCGTCAACTACGAAATTGACACGTCTTTTTCATTCATGATAGAATCGGCGCTGTTGTTCAAATTATCAAAAAACTGTTAACTGATGTAGGATGAATAATGCAAAAAAATCGATTCGGGATCTTTTTAGTTTTGGTGATTACGTTAGCCTATATGGCATCTACCTCATGGGCAGGTACTACAACTTGGGACTTTGAAAGTGGAGCCAAAGACTGGAAGGTGGCTAACGGTAAATGGTCAGTTAAAGACGGCGTATATCAGGAAACCTCTGGTAAAGATAAAGCTATGCACGCCATTGTTGGTGATGCTAAGTGGAAAGATTATACCGTCGAAACTAAGATTCGTATTGACGATGGCAGGTGGGCTGGATTGATTTTTAGAGCTAAGAATGAATACGAATACTATGTTTTTTATCTAAATGTGCCAGATAACATCACTGAGTTTTGGCGACATAAAAAAGGTAAGTTTGATTCTCGTGATCGGCTACCGGCTCAAAAAATTCCAGCTAAAGGGGTTAAAATTGAAGTCGGCAAATGGATTGATATGAAAGCTGAGATCAGTGGAGATAATTTCACCCTTTACTTGAACGGTAATAAGCAAGGAACAGTTCAAGATGAAGACAAGAAATATGATACTGGTATGGTTGGTGTTTGGACTTGGGAAACTAAGGCCAGCTTTGACAATTTGACAGTAACAAGTGTTGGAATAGCCTCTGTTGACCATAGACAAAAACTAACTACCACTTGGAGTCTATTGAAACAGGATTAACTGTCTATGTTGTTCTGTTGAGCAAGGTCAGCCCGCTTTTGTGTGTTGTCGATTAACCGGATATATAACTGCTATTATAGATCTAGAAAACCATTAAAAGGAGTAAGTAATGAGATCAATGATAATCAGTGTTTTATGTTTGTTGTTGGCTGTTACTTCAACAGCCAAGGCTGGTTTTCAGATTTGGGATTTTGAAGATGCAGCAAAAAACAAAGAATGGAAAGTCGCTAACGGTAAGTGGAAGGTTAAAGGGGGTGTTTATCAGGAAACCTCTGGGGCTGAAAAGGCTATGCATTCCATCGTTGGTGACACCAAATGGGATAATTATACGGTGGAGGCTAAAATTCGCTTAGATGAAGGGAGATGGGCGGGTTTAATTTTCCGAGCGTTGAATGAATTTGAATATTATGTCTTTTACCTGAACGTACCGAATAATGAAACTGAGTTTTGGCGACACAAAAAAGGGGGCGGGTTTGATGCACGTGATAGGTTACCACAGCAACATATCCCTGCTGTGGGTGGCGTTAAAATTGAGAACGAGGAATGGTATCAAGTCAAAGTGGTAATTAAAGGGACTAATTATACGCTCTACATTAACGATAAAAAACAAGGCGAAGTCTCTGACAAAGCCTATGGGAAAAACGGTAAAATAGGGGTTTGGTGTTGGGAGACTAAAGCCAGTTTTGACGATATCAAAATTACTGGTGCGGGAGTGAAGTCGCTAGCCGTTAACCCCAGATCCAAGTTGGCTTCTATGTGGGGTGAATTCAAGAGAGAATAAACTGATCTAACACATTAATTATCGTTAGCCAATCCGTAACCAGCAAGACGACTCGTTGGTTGCGGATTTCTTTTTTCTCCGCTGTAGTTATTGCTTATGAACATTGGTCAATTTTAATCCTATCTAGTTGAATTGACAGGTCTTTTTAATTCAGGTAGAATTAGCGTCGCTGTTCGGATTATCAAAAAATTCCAGCTAAAGGGTTAAAATTGAAGTCGGCAAATGGATTGATATGAAAGCTGAGATCAGTGGAGATAATTTCACCCTTTACTTGAACGGTAATAAGCAAGGAACAGTTCAAGACGAAGACAAGAAATATGATGCCGATATGGTTGGTGTTTGAGCTTGGAAAACTAAGGCCAGATTTGACAATTTGACAGTAACAGGTGAAGGGACAAGAGGTGGAATAGCCTTCGTTGACCATAGGCAAAAACTAACTACCACTTGCAGTTTATTGAAGCGGAACTAACTATCTATGTTGTATTGTTGAACAAGATCAGTTCGCTTTCATGTACTATCGGTTAACCGGTATACACCACTATTATATTATGGTTGTGGTAATGATCTGGAGAAATATTATTACAAGGAGTGATTAATGAGATCAATAGTAATCAGTGTTTCATGTTTGTTGTTGGCTGTTACTTCGATAGCTAAGGCAGGTTTTCAGGTTTGGGATTTTGAAGACGCTGAACGGAATAAAGAGTGGAAGGTTGCTAATGGCGAATGGAAGTTCAAAGGTGGTGTTTATCAAGAAATCTCTGGGGCAGAAGACGCTATGCACTCGATTGTTGGTGACGTAAAGTGGGATGATTACACAGTCGAGGCTAAGATTCGTATGGATGACGGTAACTGGGCTGGATTGCTGTTTCGAGCTAAAAATGAGTTTGAATACTATGTCTTTTACATGAATCAACCTGACCAAAAAACTGAACTTTGGGTGCATAAACAGGGAGCCTTTAACGCACGTGAAGTTGGAAACCCACAGAACTATCCGGTCAAGGGCAAGATCAAAATCAAGAACGGTGACTGGAATCACATGAAGATTGAAGTCAAAGGTGAAAAGTTTAAACTGTTTTTGGACGACATAGAACAAGGTGAAGGGCAGGCGGGTATTTCATACAAGAACGGTTCGATCGGAGTCTGGTGTTGGAAGACTAAAGCTAGCTTTGATGATGTCAAAATAACTGGCAAAGGGGTAAAGAGTCTAGCTGTGGATCCCAAAGCCAAGTTGGCTTCTGTTTGGGGTGAATTCAAAAAAGAATAAGTGAATCTAACACTTTAAACTTTAAACTATTGTCAACCCGCAACTAGCGAGATTAGTTGCGGGTTTCTTTTTTGCTTCATTACTGTTATCAATTGTCAATTCTAATCCTATTTAGAAACCAACTAATTTCTAGGTCAGCCAGTTTATGCTCTATTCTGATGCCTTAGTTGTTATTTTGAATTCAATTTCAATCACTAATCTTTTCAATCTGGTTTGAGTAATATTTAATGTTATACGATTTATCCATCAGAAAAAGACTCTCAGTTTTGCCTCCATCATTATTAATTTGGTTTTAAACGATAAATGGGAAGCTATAAGAAGGATAAATCAATTACAATGCAAATTCAGCTGTTGGTTTATGTATTGTTGTCTTAGGTGAATATTAGCGTCTATTCGTCCATAAGAATATTTTTAGTATGCCTTTACCCGATAAAATACTTTCACATTATCTCATTTGAGATCAAATTCTTAAAAATAAGTCGATTACGACCCAAACAATGATTGTTAAACTGGTTCTCCATATCAATAAAATAGGGAAATCTTACCTTCACCAAAAGATCAATAGATTGACAATTCAGTTATCTATTTTCTGATGAATAACACTGATATTAACCATGTAACATGGAGGTCGATTCTTCTCGGCCTTGTCTTGAGTATTCCGCACGGTTTTTTCTCCATCCAAACACCGACTCCAACAACGGTTTCCCTAATTTATACAGCCGTACTGACGCTCGTCTTTCTTGTCTTTCTTAACCTTCTAATCAAAATTTGGTTGCCAAAAGTTGCATTAACACAAGGAGAACTACTGACTATCTATACGATGCTTTCCTTATCCGTTGCAATTTCTGGGCACGATATGTTGCAAGTGCTGGCACCAATACTTGGCCACCCATTCTGGTTTGCTACACCTGAGAATGAATGGAGTTCACTATTTTTCAGACATCTTCCACGCTGGCTTGTCGTCGAAGATCTCCAAGTACTCAAAGGCCTATACCATGGTGAATCAACACTGTATTTCACTTCTCATTTGAAAGCTTGGCTAACTCCCGTCTTCTTTTGGTCCATACTACTATTTGCTCTTATGTTGATCATGGTTGGGCTGAATATTATTATCAGCCGTCAATGGATACAACACGAGCGCTTATCCTATCCAGTTATTCAACTTCCATTAGCAATGACAAAGGAGGGAGGACAACTGGCTTTTTTCCAATCCAAATTACTTTGGCTCGGAATTGCAATCAGCGGTGGTATCGATTTAATCAATGGGTTACACGCATTTCTACCGATCATCCCACTTTTACCAGTACGTACTATGGAAATTGGAAGCTTATTTACAGAAGAACCTTGGCAAGCGATGGGATGGACACCAGTTTGTTTTTTCCCGTTTGCCATCGGGCTTAGCTTTTTTATGCCCCTAGATCTCTTATTCTCGTGTTGGGTTTTCTACTGGATTTGGAAAATGGAATTAGTTCTTGGTAAGGTCCTCGGCTGGAGAAGTTTACCAGAATTCCCCTATCTTAAGCCGCAAGCATCTGGAGGCTACCTCGGCTTGGCACTGATCGTTCTTTGGAAAGGTCGGCACCATCTCCGTCAGGTCGCGGCGCAAATTTTTCGATCCGATGATACTGTAAGTGTAAGTGATGGTTATTTCCTTCCAAAACAATTCCAATCTTATTATCGTATTGCAGCCTTGCTTGTTCTGATTGGGAGTGCAACAATTGTTCTTTTCTGTGCCAAAGCCGGGATGTCTTTAGGTGTGATAGGACTTTTTTTCGCTTTTTATTTTCTGCTTGTTTTTGCCTTAACACGGTTACGCGCTGAACTAGGCCCGCCAGTCCACGAACTTTATAATATTGGACCAGATCAAATGTTACCAAAGATCTTTGGTACAAGGTTTTTCGGTCCCAAGAACCTTACCATGTTTGCTATGTTTTGGGGGGTTTATCGGGCTCATCGGTGTAACCCAATGCCATATCAACTAGAAGGGTTAAAACTGGCGGATAGAACGAGAATGCCCCCTCAACGCTTGGTTTTAGCAATGATTTTAGCTTCATGTATTGGACTTTGGATCGGTTTTTGGGGATTTCTACATGTTTACTATCAAGACGGTTTTGATGGTGGATTCGGAGCGGAAGCCTATCGACATCTACAACAGTGGCTATATTTCATGCCGGGTATCGATGGACCGGCAACAGCTTTCATCGGTATTGGATTTAGTATCGTTGTTACTCTAACATTGTTGCGACAGCGTTTTCTTTGGTGGACACTTCACCCCGCAGCATATCCATTGGCCAGTAGTTTAAACTGGTCGATGAGTTGGATGTGGTCATCAATCTTTGTAAGTTGGCTAGTAAAATGGATTTTACTCAGACATGGTGGTTTAACGGCCTACCGGCGTGCTATTCCATTTTTCTTCGGCTTAATTCTTGGTGATTACCTAATTGGTGGGTTGTGGAACATCTGGGGTATAATTTCTCATCGGTATATCTATACTTTTTGGCATTAGTGAAAGAGTAGGATTTTTTCCAACCACCATTTTTTATTAAGTTCATTCATCCTTCGATCCAAGGGGAATTGGTGAATCCTTACCGAAAAATAGATATCGTTTGTCTTGAGTAAACCTGTCAGAAAGAAACACACGAAAATCCAAAGTGAATGTATGCAACCTAAATTCCGTCTCAACAACACTAATTTGTTCGTTGTTTTAATCAAGTCAATTTCTTCAACCTCAACAAACTGATAGGTTTAATTAGCCTAACCCAAACATATAGGAGCAAATATATGTACGAGTCAAAAGTACATTTTGCCAGCCTCTACCAAAACACACCATCTGATTTCGCCTTTTCTAATCAATCAGATTTGAAAGAAAAAGCTTTCGCTGAGTGGCAAAACCAATTTAGAACTTCCCTTCAGAATTTACTGGGATTAGATAATATGGTAGCCGACTTAGCCAATTATCAACCTTACGCTGAGAAAAGAAGCACTGAAGAATTAGACGATCATATTCGCGAATCTTGGTATTTGTGGGTCGAATCAACAGTTCCACTCCCGTTTTACCTGTTGCGTCCCAAACAAGAAAAGGCCAAATTACCTTTGGTGATAACGCCTCATGGACACAATCATCCCCACCTCTATGTTGGAATAGCCAAGGATGAACGGGAAGAATTGGAAATTCAAGAAGGTCAAAGAGATATTGCTTGTCAGGCAGTCCGACAAGGTTACTTAGTCATCGCTCCGACGACCCGCGGATTTGGTGAGACACGTACCAACACCGATAAAAATAATAATAAAATTCACTCTTGCCGGACTGAGCTGATGCACGATTTATTGGTGGGACGAACACCAATCGGTGTTCGGGTTTGGGATATGTCTCGACTGATTGATTGGGCTATTAGCACACAGAATGTTGATGATAATAAAATTGCTATGACTGGCAACTCAGGAGGTGGAACAATTACGTTGCACGCGGCTGCTATTGATACTCGTATATCAGTCGCAGTACCTAGTTGTTACTTTTGCACTTATGTTAACAGTATCGGAACTATAGCTCACTGCGATTGCAATTATTTACCTGGCATTCTTCGACTAGGTGAAATGTATGATGTTGCAGGATTGATCGCCCCTAGGCCCATTTCTATCATTGCTGGTAGGGACGACAAAATCTTTCCCATCGACTATGTTCGGTCTGCCTTTGATAAATTGCAGGTAATTTATCAAGCTGCGGGTGTGGCCGATCACTGTCAACTCTATGTAGGACAAGGTGGGCATCGATACTATTCGGACGGCGCTTGGGATTTTATTCGAGATCATTTCGATCGAGCGAACCAATAATTAGTAAAATCGAATTATGTTTTTCCTTACAACTTTGAAATGGACGGCCTATGCCCAGCCGGCTTCGACCATTAAGGTCAGTGGCGATTCCGGTTCCTCTAAGGGTAAGTAAACTCGCTCTCGAAGACGCGAAGATTCATAAATCGCCATTAGTAATTCCAATGTAGCTAATCCTTGTTCGCCACTCGATCGGTGAGGTCGATCCATATCAAGGGCTACCACCATATCTTTTACTGGACTAATTTCAGGCGGTAAATCAGGACTAACCCATTTCCCATTGGTTGATGATGTCCGCTGACGGATCATTGGCTCCCCTGGTGCTGCCAATTCGATTTCCCCTTCTGTACCATAGCAAAAAATGTGGTGATAGCCAGGTGCAGTATCGTGGCCTGATTCGATTACGCCTCGTATATTGTTGGCGAACTTAAAATAACCGAGGCCAAAACTTTCAGAATAAAGATCGTATTTTACCTCTGTTCCTTGCCGATCAATTTGGCCGATTACCCATTCAACAGGCAAATCACCCAGAATATATCGCATCAGATCCACAGTGTGTGTGGCGTTATCCTTTAAATCACCTCCACCGCAAACGGCGTGTAACCGAAAGATGTCGCCAATTTCACCAGCTTCTATTAGTTGCTTAGCAACTACATAAGGGGAATTAAAACGCAGTTGGTGGTCGATTGCTAGTTTAACCTGATGTTTTCGGCATACTTCGACCATTTGTCGAGCTTGCCCCAAATTTTCAGCCATCGGTTTTTCAGATAGAATACCTTTTACCTGGTGTTTAGCCGCTTCAATTACCAACGGGGCGTGAAATTTAGGACGAGTGCAGATACTGATGATATCTAATTCTGCCTGCTCCAACATAGTAACAAAATCAGTATATGTTTGTTCAATACTGTACTGTTGGCTGTAGGCTTTTAGTCGATCAGCATCTATATCCGAAATTGCCACAACTTCTGTTCTCGCCTCCGATAAATACCAATTGGTATGCATGTGAGAAATCCCACCACAACCGATAACACCTACCCGATATATTTTTTCCATCAGTTATTATTCCTCTATGAATCTAAAACAATTAAACTTCTCATTATCTTAAAATAATGTATTTGAGAGCAACATAGAATCTTTAGTTTTAGGTTTCACTAATCCCAAATTTGACAATTAGGTAATGATTGGCGCAATTTTTCTTTAGCCTCATTGCTCATATTTGTTCCCCTCAAGACGAGACGTTTTAGAGTGGTCATCTCCTTGAGGTAAGGTAGTGCTTGATCTCCAACTTTCGTTTCATTGAGATCTAAGATCTTCAATTTTGGCATACTTGAAATTTTGGCTATACTCGCATCGCCGATTGAAGTAACACTGAGGATTAATTCTTCAAGCTGACTTAGATGCGACAAGTAAACTGCTGACTGATCCGTAATTGACGCACCTTGCAAACTTAGCCGACGCAAAGAGGTTAGGCTCTGTAAATGAGCGATGCCCCGATCAGTGATAAAGGTTGGTTTTTTTTGTGGTTGGCCGGGTATAGCTTCAAGATCCCAATCAAAACCTCCTAGACTAAGGTCACGCAGGTTCAGCATTTTTGACAGTTCAGCCAGTGTTAGCTCCGTAATCTCAGTTTGGAATAAGTTTAGCTTACGTAGATTGTTTAA
>CAYVHK010000019.1:16389-36070 GCA_964451145.1 uncultured bacterium
AGTTTTTTGAGTTCAGCCAAGTGAATTAGCCCTTCATCAGTGATTGGTGTCCTGTTGAGTTGTAACTTTTCTAGGGAATTTAACGCCGATAGATGAACCAGAGATTGACTGTGAAGAGGAGTAAAACTTAAGTTCAAAGACTTTAGCTGTTGAGATTTCAAATAGCTCAGCCCTTTTCCGTAGATCCTAGTGTGGCTTAGGTCAAGTTGCTGCAGAGATCTGAGGTTGGCTAATGGACCTAATCCTATATCGCTAATTTGAGTACTCTGTAAGTCTAGAAATTTGAGCTCCACTAGATTAGCCAGCGCTGGTATTCCATTATCTCCAACGAAAAAGGGAACGGCCAATTCTTCTAGTTGGAGATGGTTTTTGAGGTGCATCAACCCAATATCTCCAACATTGGTCTCTCTTAAACGAACTACTTTAAGATTGGTTAAATTAGCTAGGTGCCTTAAGCCAGCATCTCCAACATAGGTGTCGTCTAAGTTGAGTGCCTCTAACGACTTCAGTCCTGCTAAATAGATGAGACCTTCGTCATTCAAGTTAGCTTCCTGCATATCTAAAACTTTTAACTGAGTTAAATCCGTAATATATTGCAGTTGATCTTGATCTTCCAAATCATTGAGATCTAAACGGTACAGGTGGTTTAAATCTAAATCCGCCAAAAAATCTAGGTGGTTAGCGGTGTAAGAACTAGTCTGTAATCTTATCTGTTGGTCTGTGCGCATTTTCGGCATTATCATCTTTTTTTGATCTAGACGAACCCAGCCTGTGCGACCATTTTCAGTTTCTGTTTGTAATGCCATTTGCATCCAATAGGCAGGTTTCCACTTTTCAAATTCAGGCCAAGTTCGATCGTTATCTGTTTTTACGGTTCGGACATAAAAATTGCCCCACTCTTCACGGCTTTCTATTCCCGTATCTATTTCGATCGATGATTGTTTTGTTGAAAGCGATTTGCCGCAACCAACAAGGAAAAATAAAGTAGCCAAGAGGCCTGATAATATATGTAACAGTTTCACTTAGTAGTTTGCCTTAATTAAAGCCTGTCGAAGTGTTTCTATAGATGATTTGAGGTAATCTTGTCCAACCGTGGCACTGGCTTGACGTGGATCTTTACCACCAACTCCCTGTGGCCACACTGACGTATCTTCTGGCAATTGAGATAGATCGACTAAATCTGGCCTTAATGCCATTACTAGGGAGGTTTCGTTTTCGGCCGCATGATCCATTTGACTTTGCCAAGTTTGAATAAAATCCTCGGTTACACCTAGTAACTTTAGGCCAAACCTTATTTCCCGCTCAGCTAAATGACTGACCCAAGAATGACGAGACGGACCATGTCCATCAGCAAAAACAGCTTTAAAACCAGCCCGTTTTAATTGTGTCAGAATAGTATCAATTAGTGTCATGAACAACCCTTCTGATATCCAGTAGCAACTACCGTCCAACTGACGATGAGGAGTAGTGACATCAGCAGTATCCATTCCTTGCAGTTGAGCGCCATCTGTTTGTAGTTGCGAACGATCTGGTCCTAAATGGATGGGTGGCATTACAATTCCACCCAACTGAACAGCTGCTTCAACCATAAGACCGTGGCTGATAATTGCATCTGATCCTAAAGGTAAATGTTCCCCATGCCATTCCAATGTACCTAATGGTAAATAGGCTACAGGATGCTCAGCCAGTCGGCTGCGAAATTGGTGGGGTAAAAGATCTTCATATTTGACAGTATCCATTATGGTTCCTTTGCTTAATCTCTGTCTATTCCTACTGAGGATATTGGTTGGTTTTTGTAGACTAAAATGGCAAAAGCATTACACCAATACCAATCTAACTTCGCTAACGTATAATAGCATTAGAGATAAATAAAGTGAACCGAGATAGTCAACTACTAAAAGATATTACCTTGGTTATCAGATCAGACTTCTATCATACGATTTCTGTTTTCCGTGTTTCACAAGGTGAAATCAGTAAAGTTTTTATTGGTAAAATGCTTTATAAAGTTATATTCTAGTCTGATGACGACCCCATCATTCTTGATTGTGATTACTTGTACTGGTCGTCTGGATGGTCTGTAGAATGATGATTGTTTTCGGTACCATCCAATAATTCTGAAAAATGCCAAAAACAGTATAAATCAGATAATAGATCTACTTCTGTGTATTACTGATATGTTCAGTCAGTGCTACAATTTTTTCTTTTCATCTCAGATCAAAGTCCACCAGACGATCATTCGAGGATGAGTTTTTTCGTATGCTTGATTGGTGATAATTATGAGTACACAGGACATGGTACAAAGAACAGCGAGCTTCATTCGTAACTCAGCTACGGTTAAAGTCTTATCAATTGGATTTTTAGTAGCATTGCTGTTAATTCCGACTTCTATGATTACCGGTTTAGTCACGGAACGAGCTTCCACAAGAAATGAGGTAATTCAAGAAATTAACCAGAAATGGGGAAATCGCCAAACAATTACTGGCCCTTTTTTGTGCCTACCTGTCGAATCGATCCAGACCGATAAAAACGGGAAGTCTAAATCTAACACTCTCCACCTTAATATTTTACCAGAAAGTTTGCAGATTTCCGGTAAAATTGTCCCTCATATTAGGTATCGAAGCATCTACGAAGCCGTTTTGTATCAAACCCAAATTGATATAAACTGTCAGTTTTCTATGCCCAAACTGGGCCAATTGTCAATACCAGTCGAAAATATCCTTTGGGATAAAGCCATTTTTTCCCTTGGTATTACTGATATGAAGGGGATCAAAGAAAATGTTACTGTTAAGTTCAACAATCAAGTTTTTAAAGCTGATCCAAGCCTAAAAACAACTGACATTGCAACGTCGGGTGTTAGTTGCCTGATCCCTTTATCATCGTCTTTCCAAAAACTTGATTTCACATCAAAGTTAAGTCTAAATGGAAGTGAAGAAATCCAATTTATACCCGTCGGTGAAACTACCAACGTTCATCTGACATCAACATGGCCTTCGCCTAGTTTTAAAGGGGCTTTTCTACCTGAAAACCCAACATTAACCGACAAAGGATTTACTGCGGATTGGCAGATCCTGCACTTAAATCGCAATTTCCCTCAATTCTGGATTGGCAATCAATATCAGGTTCATGATTCTGCATTTGGCCTTAAACTATTGGTAACAGCAGATGTTTATCAAAAATCAACAAGAATAGTAAAGTATGCTTTGATGTTTATTGTCTTTACCTTTTCCGCCTTTTTTCTTTCTGAGATTATTCATAAAAAGCGAGTTCATCCTATTCAATACATGCTGATTGGATTCGCCATTGTTTTGTTTTATGCTCTATTGCTATCGATTTCCGAACACCTGAATTTCAATCTGGCTTATGCCTTATCGGCACTAGCTATTACAACGATCATAACCGGATATTCGAAGGCAATTTTACAAAGCCACTACTTCGCCTTAACTGTTTGTGGCATTATGGTTATACTCTATGGCTACTTGTACATCGTTCTCCAATTGGCAGATTATGCATTGGTAATGGGTTGTATTGGCCTGTTCCTAATACTCACTACAGTTATGTACATTACCAGAAAAATAGACTGGTATTCGCTGAACGAAAACAGCAAAAATTAGATGCGGATATTCGAATTTTTTTCCAATTTGGACCAGAAATCTTAGCCGACCAAATGATGATATCGTGCCATCCAATAAGCTAATAGGTAATCAACACCACTATACTGAACGTGAATTCCATGGTGGCCAGCGTGTCCGGCGGAACGTCGTGCCTCTTCGCCAACATAGTAGTTCCAACCAAACTCTTTAGGTGGCCGATACTCGATCGGTAGATAATTTCCCCGTCCGTTTGGTAAATGATTTCTTTCCGCTAAAATATAAGCTAAAGAAGCCTGTATAGGATGAGGCAAATCACTTTCTTTTAGTAAGGCTCTAGCTTGTTGATCCCATCTTGACACATTCAAATTTTCAACCTTGAACTTGTATAGTTCTGCCACGGCTTTTTGACCTGCATCGCTCTCTGGATTAGCAATTGCCTGATCGATCATTAGGTAAGCATTGCCGTGCCGGTGAGTATCCTTGTAAAGGTAATAACAAATTCGCCGAATCTGTTGCCGTAGATCAGGTTCATCTTCATACATTAATAAGTGATACAGAGGCGAATCTTGGTGATAATGCTGAAAAAACGGATTGGGTGAAACTCTGGCTGACTGCAGAGCATGTCCTAGGAAGTAGTGTGGATTAATCAGTTCTAGATACTTTTCTTGGTAGCTGTCCTTTTGAGTGATATGATAAGCCGATTTTAGGAAAGAAAGCGCAAAGAGCGGTGAAACCCAAAAATTGCCATGGATGCATGGTTGTCCGTCGGGGTCAATTGCCATCATCTGATTGTCAATAATCAAGTCTGTAATTGCTTCCACATCCGTTCGAATTATTTCTTTCTCTGTTGCCGTAGCCACATGATCAAAATAGGTCGCTAGACCAAAAATATGACCACTGAGTTGATCACGACTGATATCACCTATCCAGTAAATGCCATCTTTATTCCGATGCCATCTTTTTCGGCCTTCACCTAATTGGCCTTCAACTTCAGGTAAATAGTACCGAGCCACGATACCCGGCTTACCACTAATGTTGGAGAGTTTATGTAAGGCTTTCCAAGATTGACGGGCAAAATCAGCGGCCTCTGGTTCGCCGGTTGTCGCGTATCGTAGACTTTCAGCGCCAACATAAAGCCCAGTTATCCAATCGGCGTCTTCTTGCCATTGATTTTGTATAGATTTAGTTGAAAAACGAGTATCTAAGACTGAAACCACTTGGCCATCAACGAGACAACGTTGTTGCAGAAATCGCTCAACTTTATCTGCATTTTGACCCAATTGGTTAATATTCATTCGAACTGGAGAGTAAATAGTGGATTGATCGGATGATGTTAGATGGTGGTAGGTAAATCCGATCTGACCGTCGGCAGAAAGTGAAAGAAAATTTTTATTTTTGATATAAAGGGGGCGACTAATCCAATTCGTAGAGTTACGCAGATAACGCAAATCGCTTTCTAAGTCAGATTCTGTAGACATACCAAGTAAATCTTTAATGATTAATAAATCAAGTTGGCTTTGATCTATGGCATTTTGCCAACATCGACGCCAAGTACGACGCAATCTTTGCGCGCGGCCTTGCCATTCATGGTCCTGTGGGTTGGCCTCGTAGTGCAAGCCTGTTAAATGAGGAAAAGGTATGGTAGCCGAACAAGAGACCGGATAGCCAAGTTTGTGGCAATGAGCAACGACTCCACGCAGAAAGTCAACACCTGTTTTTTTTACTGGCTGATCTAGTTCAATGGGTATATAAAAACCTGTAAAAGAAATAAAATCTTGGTAAAGGACCGATAACTCGCTTGCTGTGGTTTTGCAACGTTGACTATGCAATTGCATCAATTTATCGTAATGCCATTCGGTCGTTGTATAGCAGGCATCTAGGCCCAACCAGATATTAATTTGATAGACCTCAGCTGCCTCAAGCACAAGTTTCAGCCAAGTTTCCCTCCAATCCTGATCGTAAGTCTTTGATGGGTAAAAACTACGGCCGTGCCCACTGGTCCATTGCACAATTATCTTCTTCCCTCCCAATTCCGCCATTCGAGCAACGTGATCTTTGGGATTTTTCCAACTGAGAGCTAAAATTGGATTAATGAAAAAACCGTCTAACATTTCTTTCATATTGTATGTAACGTGTTATTTTCTAAAATAATAGAATAAGTGGCAAACTCGAAAAACTACCATCAATTCAATAATTTAAAAATAGTTTAGTGCCATTCCATAATATCATAGAACCCACTAACCCAAAGAAGATAATTTATGAATTATCAGGTCTCGTTTTTGAACGAGATCATAATATATCAACTTTTTTTGCAGCCATTTTACATACTCTTTTCGCAGTTATTTCACTTAATCTGCCTGCACGTCCTTGGCATTACGTACAGGCAGATTTTTACGACCAACAATTTCACCGCACAACAGAAATCCCAGCTGGCCAGTGAGCTATAAATAGTGATCGCTGGTCATTCCTTCATAGGTAAAAAAGAACTCTTTTCTACAGGTGGATCATTATTACACTTGAAAATAGCTGTTTCTTGATTGTCTACTGGCATTATCAACCCAAAGTTTTTGCTTTTATTGTCGATAAATAGGATATGAGCAAGAGTATGAGTTTTGAAGATCGTATTATTCAATTATTATGTGGTTTTGTAACTGGTTAGGTAGTATTTATTTAGCATAGCTCTAATTAGAGTTGGTTTTCTCTGTTTTTCACTTTATGACCTTTAGCTCTTTTTTGTACGCAAAAATTGCATAATAGGAGAGAAAAATATGATATTTAAACTTGCTAGTAATTTAACTCGTAGACGTAAAGCTGGCAACGAGCTAGATGGTAATAAACAACTTTCAGATCTTAATACAGCAATCGAGATCTTAAACTCACGCATAGACAGATTAGAACAGAAAAAAGAACAACATGACAGTCAAAAAATTAACTCAGAATTAGAAGCATTTTATGATGTTAGATTTCAGCTAATACATGAGCATCGCTCGATTCGTCAGCTTGGTTCGCTGTTTGGGCCTAGTAGTTAGAATATGAGTGATTTATTATGTGATTTTAACTGATTAAATAACACCTAAACACAGTTCTAAAAGAGCTAGATTTCACTGTTGCTTGACTTTGATCTCTAGCTCTTTTTTGTGTCGAAGGTCAAACACAATTTTTTTTAGTGTATTAAAATAGAAAATCGAGGTTTTTTACAATGACTTGAGGTTGTCTACTGATTAATCCAAAACAAAAGCCTTTCGCTGAGCTTAATTTTAGCCGTCAGACCAGTGAACTATTTGGCAAATTTTGTGGGCTTAATTGGAATTAGCTATCCTGAGAGAGATTTTCTGAGGCAGGTTAAGTTTTCAGATTTATATTGTTAGTGAATTTGGTTAAATAATGATTTTGTCAAAATTTAACATTAAATTCTGGCTTGACTCGAACTTTCCAATGTGAGATATTGCTTGATATCAAGTATTAGGGATGGTGTTAGTAAAAAATGGCTTTTAATGTTAAGAAAAGAGGAAAACTGACCTATTATTATAATGGGGATGCTCCTGTCCTATCAGCACTGGTCACTGAGGATTTAGGCGATGGGGATTTAAAAATCTATTTTTCTGGGTTAACAGGTGGCTATTCGGCTAAAGGTGTTCTCAACTTGGAGGAATTGGTTTATATGGATCCAGATCAAGAAATTCCATTGGTCTTCAAATGTTGGGAAGCATGGTTACAAGAAGCTGATATTTGTGCCTCATTGAAACAAGTCGACTTCATTGAGGTTCACGCTTTCGGATGCCAACCCAAATCTCCCAACCCCTTAGTTGATCCAGAAGGTTACCGAGCTGAGCAGGAACGTTTACGTCAAGCTTACGCCGGAGCTTATAGTAGATTTTTCAAAGATTACATGCCTGAAAATGGAGTGCCGGCTCGCTTCACCGTTCACGTAGTGGATGTGCCAGATAAAGCTGCATCATATGAATTTTATGCTACGGCCCTCTATCAAAAAGTGTTGCAAAATTAACGTTAGCTCGTCTTTTTATCATTTAGTAAATGGTGATTTTTCGGAGATAGTTAAATGCATTATGATCTAATTTTGACAGGTGGACATGTCATCGATCCAGCTAACCAAGTCAGCGGTGTGATGGATGTCGCAGTCAAAGATGGAAAGATTGCGGCCGTTTCCACCAATCTATCCTCCGACAATTGCCGGTATGT
Organism: uncultured bacterium; assembly: GCA_964451145.1. Classification (GTDB taxonomy): domain Bacteria; phylum Poribacteria; class WGA-4E; order WGA-4E; family UBA9662; genus TMED15. The sequence goes on from CAYVHK010000019.1 coordinate 24,180, forward strand.
TATTCCAATAGAGAATTTTTATGTTACACCTGGGCTAATCGACCTCCATGTTCATGTTTATGGTGGATATGATGGATGGATGTTTCCAGATGTTCATGCTTTTAGTAATGGTGTTACTACAGTAGTAGATACAGGTGGTGCCGGCTGGAAATCGTTTGAAGAATTTAAACAAACTATCATTTGCCAATCCCAAACCCGGGTTCTGGCCTTTTTAAACATTGTGGGAGCAGGCATGTTAGGTGCGGTTGAGCAAGATATCAATGAGATGGAACCGATTCCCTGTGCTGAAATGATAGCTAAATATCCACAACACATTATTGGTGTCAAGACAGCCCATTTTTCTGGCCCAGGCTGGGAAGCAGTTAATGCTGCTATTATGGCCGGCGAACTATGTCACAAACCTGTTATGATTGATTTTTGGCCTAAACCAACAAGGACCTATCCAGAGCTAATTCTGGAACGAATGCGACCTGGCGACATTCATACTCATGTCTATGCCAAACACATTCCTACGCTAGATAATAGAGGGGAAGTAGCCGATTATATGCTCGAAGCTCGCCAGCGTGGAGTGTTGTTTGATTTAGGACACGGAGCTGGTAGTTTTTGGTGGAGAGTTGCGGTACCGGCGGTTAAACAAGGTTTTTTGCCTGATGTGATCAGTACCGACTTGCACAAGCGAAGCGCTCTGATTCCCAACGCCAATATGCTGACTACCATGTCCAAGTGCCTCAATATGGGTATTACGATCGAAGATGTAGTTTTGCGCTCCGCTCACAATCCTGCTAAAGCTATTCATCGTTTAGACTTGGGGAATCTTAGCATTGGTGCTGAAGCTGACATTGCTATTCTCAATGTTAGGAAAGGTGATTTTGGCTTTGTTGATTCCGGTCATGCCCGCCTACGGGGAAGTCAAAAGCTGGAATCAATAATGACGATCCGCAAAGGACAAATCGTGTGGGACCCGAATGGTTTAAGTTGGCCAGATTGGGAATCTGCTGGTCAATACAATGTGATCAGCCATTAGTAATCTGTTCGAAATAGACTAATCAGTCAACATTGATTTACCTTGAATGGTCTAAGGTTTTCGTATTTGATTAGCTTGTTGTTTTTATAACTAGATAGTCTTGAATATTTCAGTGTTTGTATATTACCTGTAATGCAAGAAAAGAAAAATTTATCTCAAGTTCCAACTTATAATTCGATTGGTGTTCGACCTCTAATCAATTGCCGAGGAACCTACACAATTATTAGTGGATCAGTCATTTTGCCGCAAGTTCGTCAAGCAATGTACCTTGCCTCTCAGCAATATGTCCATTTGGAAGAATTGATGACTGCTGTGGGTACCCGTATTGCTGATCTGATGAATTGTGAATGGGGATTGGTAACTAGTGGCTGTGCTGCAGCTTTGTGTCAAATCACGGCTGCCTGTGTAGCTGGTAGTGTTCCCTCAAATATCGCTCAATTACCAGATACAACCAGTATGAAAAATCAGGTATTGGTTCAATCGTCTCATCGTCATTCCTATGAACATGCTGTTCGAATGGTAGGGGTAGAGATAATTGAAGTAAAAACGGCAACCGAATTATATGCCGCCATTAGTAATAAAACTGCAATGTTGCTCATTTTTGGAGATGCTGCTGAAAGAGGTGAAATTACTGTACAAGATATGACCACAGTTGGCTGCAAATATGGTATTCCAACCTTAGTGGATGCGGCTGCTGAACGACCTGATGTACCTAATTGGTACTTGGATCAAGGAGTCGATGCTGTAACTTATAGCGGTGGGAAATGTCTACGTGGGCCTCAGGCTTCTGGTCTTGTTTTAGGCAAAAAAAAACTATTAGAAACCGCTTTTCTACATGGTGCGCCACATCATTCTTTGGGACGACCAATGAAAGTTGGTAAAGAGGAAATTATGGGCTTGCTTGCAGCCGTGGAACAGTGGGTGGAAAGGGATCACCAAGCGGAATGGCAAGAATGGGAAAGTTGGCTCGACCAAATTTCTAATGTGATGATACAATTTGATTCAGTGACAACGTCGATTCGCCAACCTGGTAGATCAAACGTTGCACCGGTATTGGAGATCAATTGGAATCCTGAACTTCTAGGCCTAACTGGCATAGATGTGGAAAAGAAACTGTCTGCAGGCGATCCTCGTATTGAAATTTTCAGCCAAACCAATGGATTCTCGATCATGCCCTACATGATGGAGAAAGGTGAAGCAGAGATTGTAGCTACTCGATTGCAAGAGATTATGGCATTTAGATAGTGTTAATATTCTTTATCTATTCAGTTTTAAACCGATAGTATCACCGACTTTCCAGGTGGTATATTCTTTACTATCGTTTTTCATTAATGCTTAGAATTAATTAAGATCCGAATCATCAAATTTCCTCTGCAGTGAGCACTCTCTCTTGAAACTACAAAAATTTGCTATCGTAGGTAAGAGACCAACTAGAAATGGAAATCAAGTAGATTTGATTTCACATTTTTCTAATACTAGCCAAGAATTTTTTTATAAAAAATAACCCGCAGGAACATACGTTGATTGTCAATTTACGGTAAGCACAAGTTCTTGCAACAGGAGTCAAAATGCGCCTTTATATCATTCGTCATGCCGATCCCGATTATGCAAATCGAACTATTACTCCGAAAGGGCATCTAGAAGCTAAAGCTCTGGCTAATCGTTTGGCTTCGCAAGGGCTGGATCGCATATATTCCTCCCCTTTGGGGCGAGCGATCCATACAGCTCAATATACGGTCGACCAGTTAGAAATGGATTATCAAATTGAAGACTGGACTCAGGAAGCCAGCCTAATGGTAGAGGAACCGTCTAAAGGTAAGATTAGCGCTTGGGATTTGGACGGTGAAATAATTCGTGGAGAGATGCCCTCTACCACATACCAAGATTGGTATCACCAACCACCGTTTGACGCGCCAATATTCGAACAATATTTTCATTCACTAGTGGAACATTCAGATCAGTTTCTGGCCAATCAAGGCTACGTACGAGAAGATCGTCGATATCGGATTATTGAACCCAATCAGCATCAGATTGCTTTGTTCTGTCATGGTGGGTTCGGACTTATTTGGATTGCCCACCTCCTAGAACTACCGATACCAATCGTGTGGTCAAGTTTTTTTCTAGCTCCTAGTTCAGTAACTACCATTTTGTTCGACGAACGTAGCAACCAATGGGCAGTTCCGCGTTGTATTGGTTTAGCCGATGTCTCTCACCTATACCAAGCGGGTTTACCTGTCCAACCAAGTGGAATCAAAGCTAATTTTTATTAAGGATTTTTAATTCGCTTCTAGAAGGGCTGAGCTTATTCAAAGGTCTTCCAATAGAGATGAGATTGAGAAGGCTAAGTAAATTTCAGGTTCTATCAGAATGAGTAAGTTTTCACATGCAGATATATAAATTCAGTAAAGATTTATCGGGTATTGTGTTAGCTTATAGATAACATCTTCGTCAAATAGTGAAAAAATAGCGATAAACTGATCTATAAATCTTTTATGTTTGTTTAAGCTTTAATTGGGCTACTACCATGATTACGGCACAGGAAATGATATCAAACTGCCAAAATAGAATGGGAAGCTTATTTCCTCTTATGACTGTTATAAATACTAATATCAACCAAAAACATTCTAATTCTCCTTCTCTTCGTTTAAAAGAAGTACAGCTAACTATTCCACAAGTCGATTACGAAAATGCAATCTATTACAAACATGGAGATCCTTTACCATATCTTGATTTCAAAAAGGTTGAATGGCATCAGGTTATTGAAAAAGAACATAAAACCGTCATTATAGAAAATGAATTTGTCTCAATAACTATATTACCAGAGATGGGGCGCGTTTACTCAATGATTTATCGACCCACAGGTCATGAAACACTGTGGCAAAACGATATTGTTCATCCGGGTGGCGCTAATAATGAAATCGGTTGGTGGTTGTGGATCGGCGGCATCGAATATACACTACCCAAGGACGAACATGGGACCAGCTGGGCCTTAGACTGGAATTATGAAATCCTAACAGATACGGAAACTTGTAAAACCCTACGCATGCAAGTGAAAGAACCCACCTCCAGTCTTGACCACCGAGTTGATTTGAGTCTGATAGCGAATAGTTCAGCACTGAAGAGTGATGTGTCTATCTGGAATCCAACGTGCAAAACTGTTAACTTTGCCCACTGGGTTAACCCAATGTGGGCGCCAGGAGGACATAATCAATTAACTGATCAAACTAAGTTTATAATTCCGACCAAACAAGTTTTGATTGAAGAGCGTTGGCAGGAAAATTTGGGGCCTAGCCCTCAGTCTTGGGTTGAGAATCCACTTCGCTATATTTGTAACTGGCCTCAAATGGGGGATCTAATGGCGGACGGACTAGAAGCTGGCTTCTATGGGGTATATTCGCACGACGAAGAGGAGGGAGTTGTTCGTGTTTTTGACCCGGACATCAATCCCGGTGTTGATATATGGACTTACGGTTTCAAACCAGAAGATATCCCTATGGGATCCGGGGGAAAAAATGAAGGATATGTTGAAATTTGGGGTGGAACAGTTAAGCATTTTCCCGACCAGACTGCGCCATTGTTGCCGGGTGAGACTATCGGCTGGAGTGAATGGATTTATCCTTTTCAGAAAACAAAAGGGCTAAGCATTGCCACTGAGAATGTTGCATTACATCATCGGTCAATTCCTCATGGATTAGAAATTTTTATTTGCCCATCCATACCAATTAATTCGGCCCAACTCAAGTTGCAAGTTAGTGGTGAAACTGTTAGTTCTCAATTATTCAGTACATCACCAGACGCCCCTTATCAGACTACAATCAAATGGAAAGAAATCCCAATCGACGGTGGAGTTGTACTTATTTTGAGTAATGGGGAAGAAGAAATACTGCGTATTCAACCATAATTTTCGTATTACCCAATCAATTTTTTCCTAAAGATGGGTATTAGAAAATAATCAATGGAACACCTACCAGTAGGATTTTAACATCCGGATACATCGGAGTTAAACAGTAGGATTTATCTAAGCTGTTTTTTTAAATTATGTCATTGGCTAGAGAAACACCTAGTAAAATTTGACCCTACGCCTTCCAGAAAAAGGAATTATGGGTAACAGAAGACTTATTTGTATATATTGGTAATAACATAAAGCATAGAGAGTAGAGAAATGAATGAACATGAAAAGTATTTGTTTGACTTGCGTGGCTATATCGTTGTGAGGAATGCTATTACAACTGAACAGATAAACGATCTATCAATGCAGTTAGAGATGCACCGCACTGAGAAGGATCCCTTTTTGGGATCGGATCGAACTCGGAATGCCAAAAACGATTTTGCTTGGACCGCCTCATCGACGCTAGAGTGGGGTGGTTGTTATATTGATTTGATAGATTTGCCCACCGTTCGCCCGTACCTTGAAACCCTTTTAGGACGAAATTACCGACTCGACCATGACTACATCAAAATAGACAGTATCAAACAAAATAGGAAGCTTTATCTACATGGTGGCGGTCAGGGCGCAGGCGGTGCAAGTGACTTAGTAGGACCGACAGACGGAGGACAGTGTTATTACCGATTCAGTAACGGTAGGTTTTTCAACGGTCTAGTCGCAGTTGCGTTCGAGTTGGATACTGTACCTCTAGGTCAGGGCGGTTTTGCTTGTATCCCTGGTAGCCACAAGGTTAATTTTGAATTGCCAAGTGACTGGAAAGTTAGTAATACCCAAGAGGAAATTCCTGAATGTGTTGACCGGGTCGCTGCATCGGCAGGGGATGCAATTATCTTTACAGAAGCATGCGCCCATGGCACTGTACCATGGTGTGGTGAAGGGGAACGTCGTACGATCTTCTATAAATATTGCCCACACGCAGTCGCATGGAGCCCTTGTTACTATAATTCCGATAATTATCTAGGCCTAACGGAGAGTCAGAAGGCGATACTGATGCCGCCAAGCGCATTCGGTCCGGATCCTGGGACAAAAGCTATCTGGGAGAAAGCACAGGCCGAACAGCAGGAATTGAGACGTCTTCGTAAAACTTAGAACTGAATATATACTTTTTTATTGTGTATCCTTCGCAGGTCTTAATACTTGTATTTTGTTGGTTTGGATTTTTCAGGGTGAGAAGCAGTTGTTTTTCCTCCGGTTAACGCCGTTGCCTCAAGTTCTTTAGCAATATAAAAAAGCTGAGTAGAGCAGGACCTAGCTATCAAAGAGTATTGAAAAGGGTACAGGTGTTAGAAATTGCCCCTCTCCAGCATCTATGATGCGTCTCAAGACAATATTCTTACCTATTTTGTTTGTCTATTGTTTCTAATTTCAACTCAGATTGTGTTAAAAATGTAAAAAGCTGAAAAGCAACTTGAAAATTAGGAACAAATCACAAAAATTCTAAGCTGAATTGGACTTGCTAAAACACTCCCATCAACTTCCATTACCCTAAGCCGAGATTGACTAATATGAGTGAAATGGTAGTTAATACCACCCCTAAAGCTAGCATTTTGTTCAATCTTTCTCCTAGAACTAAAATGCCAATGATGGTTGTAAAGAGCATTCCACCTGAACCGGAGACAGGAAAAGCGATCGGAGCCTCCAAATGATCGAGGGCTACTAAAAACATACCGCTTCCCGTAACATTACAAAAGCCGATCAAAATACCATAACCTGATTCCCAAAAGGTAGGTAACTGGCGTTTGCGAAAACAGACAAGCAAATATGGTACTGTCGTCACCAAAAAAAGAAAAACCAGATACATCGGTTTTTGATCGATAGGGCACATCTCGTTGAACCCCTTCATAGCTAGTCGACCTATACTGGCATTTATAAATAATAGGACTACCAAAATAAATCCGATTTTTGATCTCTTGTACCATTTGGGTTGATCATCCTTTGATATTGATTCAGTTTTCATAGATAATAACGGCAGAGCCGCCAAAGCAATCAAAATTCCCAATTTTTGACAAATGTTGGTTCGTTCATGCCAAAAAATCGCTGAAAAAATGATAGGCACAATCATTGATAATCTGATGGCCGCTGTTGTGACAATAATGCCGCTCATTCGCATGCCAGCCACGACCAATACAAAACCAAATGCATAGGAAGTACCGTTGGCCAAGCCAAAAGTAAGAGTCAAATTCGTGAACCCGAAGTTCCCTTCCCGACAGGCTAAAATACAAGCCAAAATAAATGCAGTAGCATAGTTAACTAGACCGATTGGGTCCAATCGATGTCTTCGATTTTCAGCATCTTTGAGAAGGAGACCAAACCCAGACAGCAATACAACATGCAAAATCAGATAAATCATAGCGTAAAACCAAATTGCACCTTCATGTTTGCTATAAACTTATCCTGCTATCGGTGTCCCTATCGTGGTTTTGACCATATTGACTAACCATACTTACTGCTTGACGCATCCACAGTTATGATGGTTACTATAAAACGCAGGGATTTTAGGTGTTTGCTTTTTTATTTCTGGTGTAAAAGATCGAAACGGATAGACATTAAAATAGCCATTTCGATCTTAGTTCATCTAGCAGAATCTTTTCATTTTTTCCAAGATTTTTTATTGGACAATACAAGGGAATGGATTGTAAATTAATTATCTATAACTGAATTTGACTGAGAGGAATACCGCTTACGAACATTCGGGCTGGATGATATTCTTCCTGATAGTTTGTAAGACCACATAGCCAATTCCAAGTATGTTCTCCTCTTCGTCTATCTCGATAAGACTCAACTTCAGTAACATAGCGATGTCGACCGGAATGTTGGTATGTGGGAAGTTCACCTGATTCTATCACCCAATCTCTTGTGGGCGGCTGGGTACGAAAAAAAGAAAACTTAATCATGCTCCGTCGTTTTTGATTAATTTTTGGCCCGGCCTTATGCCAGATACCGTAGTGTGTCATAACTATCGTGCCAGCTGGAACAGTGAGGGAAATTTGTCCGGCAATATTTCCGTAATGGGCAATTGCTTCTCGGTCTACTAATCGCTGATGAGAGCCTGGTACAACCATAGTAGGTCCATCTTCAATTTCAACTGATTGTGGATAGTAGTAGCATTGAAGATGAGTAATTCCATAACCCGACTCAGTCAGTCCGTCAGAGTGCAATGTTTGGCCTTGATGCGGATGTTCATAGAGATGGTTATGCGCCGATGTAGGTACAGTAAAGTCCTGACCTAATAATGATCGTGCTACCCCCGCTACTTTTGAATGTAATAACACATTTTGACGAAAAGAGTTACTTTGTATAAAGTCAGTCAGGTGTCCAGGAGGTAGTGCCTGACATTCAGAGTTGAATTCCTCAGCTATAATTGATTCTAGGATAATGTAACCATTGTGGATAAAGTCGAATACTTGTTTGTCGTTTAACGTTGGCTGAATGTCAATCACGTGTCAATGTCTCCTAAATAAATTTTTCTAAAATAAACTCGAAAGTTAGATAGCTGTTATCGATGTCTGAAAATGGGAAATTTTCCGGTCGCGGAAACTGAAGAATACGCCAACCATCGCTCACAGCATCTAGTACCGATTTGTATGGTGCTTCCTGAGACGTTAGTTCTGGCACATCATCTCGGTATGGATCATAAATAGCCCAGCCTGATAGAGGAGATCGCATATTAGTTGACTTGGAATGGAGATACATGATCATTTGTTTTTGACGATTAACCAGCGTTGTAAGCAACGCCTCAAGCTGGTCTAAATCAGCTATTTGAAGTTGATCTCTTTCGAGCTTATGACGATATTCATCCAAATGTTTTTTAATTTTGATGTCCATAGTTGACCGACTCCAACGACCTTAATTCAGGTCTGATTAATTTAGAATTTATTTGTTCTATCGCCAGTATACTATTGTTAGATATTATACAACGATTCTAAAACAGGACACCAGACGCATACTGTGCTTTAGTTTGAAACAGATAAAGAAACCTACAAATTCGATAATGTTTCAAAGTTATTATAATACTGATTGATAAGGCTATTTTACCTTGCGCTGAATTGAGATTTGTTGACCGCGGGTTGAGGAATAGCAAATTGATTTTTCAAGTGTTCAACTCTTTTACCAAAAAACAAATACCTTCACATTAACGTTTTCGATTTTTCATTTGATCTAGGGCAATTCGAGCAACCCGCTGTGTTTCTTTATTCCCTATTTCTAGTGCTTCACTAAGTAGAGGAACCGCAGGTTGACCTATGTTTAGCAAGGCACGAACTGATACACGACGAACATTCCACTCTGGGTCATCAAAATTATTAATTAGAGGAGGCATGATCTTTTCAATTGGTTTTCCAATTTCACCTAAAGCATAAGCCGCTTGAATCCGAGTATTTGTACTACTGTTTCTCAAGGCTTGAACCAGTGAGTCAACAGCTGGTTCCCCCAGCGAGATTAAGGCTGTGGTAGCCGTTTGACTAACATTTTGATTGGTATCGTTTAGGAGACTAATTAATGCGTGGGCCACTACGTCTAAGGGCTCACCAATTTCACCCAGTAGCCAAATAGCACTATTACGAGCGTATTCATTTTCTTCCTCATTTGAAATTCTGATTAAAGCTGGAACTGCCTCTGCACCAATTTTTTGAATTCTGCTAGTGGTTTCAGCACGTATGTTTAACTCTGTTGATCCCAATTGAGCCACCTGGCGGTAAATTTGCTCTTCCTTATTAGTACATCCAAAAAAGCCATCCAAAGTAGCATTAAGAAAAATTAGTGCTATCAAGCTAAAGCGCAATTTTTTTGCAATTTTTTTGCTCTCCAGATTGTTTGGAAAGATCATATTGTAAAGAAATGACATATGTCAATCTACCACAATATTTAATCTCCGTAAAGAACATCCGAACTCCACGAAAGTCCTCAATTTGTCAAGCAATTTGCTAAAAAGATTAAGAAATAAATTGAGAAGATACTGGCAAGTTATGTTAGAACCTATAACCAATGAGAAGACTAATTCTTGCTTAGACATCAAAGGTAGATTAGAGAGAAGTGAAAGTCATTTATCAGTCATAAGCGAATGAATAAAGATTGAATCATGCATCATATTAAAGAAACACACATATTAGAAAAAATATTTTTGATCTTACCAGTGTATGTCTCTATAATGTTGACCAAGGTAATCGTTTTCTTATGGGCTAACCTATATGATCTGGGTCAAATAAATCCAATTGATTATTAGTTAACCTTGCAGACTGCTTGTCTATGTAATGTATATAGCTCTATTTATTTAGGAGGCATGTATAATGTTTTCTTTGCTAAGTTGGTTATCTCATGCTCTTTGCACTGTTCAAACCGGAACAGAACCTAACGAATTTTTATCAGGTACATCTCAATTGACACTTGAGGAAGATGTTGCTTCCTATTTGGTGTCAGGTGTTGATCGTTTTTTGTTAAGGCGACTCGAGCAGTCAGTTTCAAAACGAGAAGATTATTGGAAGAGAGATTTTTCGTCTCCTACCAATTATTCTGATTCAATTGGGCCGGGCCGGATGCAACTATCTCAGATTTTGGGCGTGCGTGACAAGCGTGTCCCATTTAATGGTTTGAAATTTATTGCTTCTACAAATCAGCCAGCTCTCGTAGGAAAAGGTGATAATTACAATATTTTTGCAGTACGTTGGCCAGCAATTCGTAACATTCATGGTGAAGGATTGCTATTGGAACCATCACAAAAGCCAATAGCTAACGTAATTGCTATTCCTGACGCAGATCTTTTGCCAGAACAGATTTGTGGTTTAGTTGAAGGGGTTCCAACTCAGTCGCAGTTTGCTAAAAATCTAACAGAAAGTGGTTGCCGAGTTGTTATACCAACGCTCATTTCTCGAAAATCAAATGAAATGCCGAACCACATTTCGAAACGTGAATGGTTATATCGTTCAGCCTTTGAACTGGGTCGACATTTGATCGGTTATGAATTACAGAAAATTTTTTCTGTAATTGATTGGTTTTCTGAACAATTTCAAGATGAACTGAAGATTGGAACCATTGGTTGGGGGGAAGGTGGTATGCTGGCATTGTACGCTGGGGCGATTGATACACGGATTGATTCTGTCTGTGTAAGTGGCTATTTCAATTCTCGTCAAGAGGTTTGGAAAGAACCTCTTGAGCGCAATGTTTTCGGCCTGTTGAATCAGTTTGGCGATGCTGAATTGGCTGCAATGATTTCACCACGACATTTAATCATTGAAGCTGCTGATTTTCCTGAAGTACACATACCTACAGGTATGGGAGGGGCCGCACCCGCAAATTTGGTAACGCCACCATTCGATCAAGTCAAAGCAGAAGTTGAACGGGCCTTATCAATTATCAATGGTCTCAGTCCAAAACCTAGGATTGAACTTATTCAGCCAAAGCAACATATCAACGGAGCTTTTGAATCCTTACAATCGTTTTTGGATTCGTTATCAGTAAAAGCACAGGTATCTGTTTCTGAAAAACAACCGGACCACATGGATAGAAATTTTCAACCTGACAAGCGCGAAGATCGCCAATTGGCGGAAATAGATCAGCATAATCAATGGTTACTGAGTGAAAGTTCTCACACTCGCCAAAAGTTTTTCTCAAAATTAGATCTTAGCTCGCTTGAAACGTATCAACAGACAATAGAATCCTATCGCGATTTTTTTTCAAGTGAAGTAATTGGTCAATTTGATCTAGATTTTCTGCCTTTCAATGCACGTTCAAGGCTTTCCTATCAAGGCAAAAATTGGCGAGGATACGAAATTGTGTTGGATGTTTGGCCAGATGTCATTGCTTACGGAATTTTATTATTACCAAACGACCTTAAGCTAGATGAAAGAAGACCTGTTGTCGTTTGCCAACATGGATTGGAAGGGCGACCACAAGACGTAATTCAAGGTGATCATGATGCCTATCACG
>CAYVHK010000019.1:36080-38921 GCA_964451145.1 uncultured bacterium
CACGACTTTGCCGCTAAACTAGCAGAACGTGGCTTCATCACTTTTTCGCCCCAGAATCTCTACATTTTTACAGATCGATTTCGTACGCTCCAACGCAAAGCCAATCCACTTCAAAAAACACTGTTTTCAATTATGGTTCCACAACATCAGCAAATAGTGAATTGGCTTCAATCCTTATCTTGTGTTGATCCGAGTCGAATTGCGTTTTATGGATTAAGCTATGGTGGGAAAACTGCTATGCGTGTTCCGCCCCTTGTAAAGGATTATTGTCTCTCAATATGTTCTGCTGATTTCAATGAATGGGTGTGGAAGAATGCTTCAACACAAAGTAGCTATAGCTACGTGAATTCAGGTGAATACGAAATTTTCGAATTCGATTTGGGAAGTACTTTCAACTATGCAGAGATGAGTTGGCTTATATGTCCACGACCTTTTATGGTTGAACGTGGACATTTTGATGGTGTAGCTCCAGATGAAACTGTTGCATATGAATATGCAAAGGTTAAACGTCAGTACAATCTTCTCGGGATAGGTAACCGAACTGAGATGGAAGTTTTTAACGGTCCCCATACGATTAATGGAATTGGTACTTTTGATTTTCTTCATCAGCACCTCAACTGGCCAAAGAATAGAGATTAAAAAGAGATCGCTCAGGCTGTCTCTTTTGGCAGGAAATAGAAACCGCCACTTGACCAGATAATTGGAATCCCCTCTTTTGCTAAGCCCCGAATTTGAACTAATGAACCACTGCTACTGATAGATGCATGGTCTGGTTAGCTCCAACTTCGGGAATGGCTGTCAGTTGAAGCACATAAATCCCGCTGGCAACCAACTGATCATTCGCTGTTTTCCCATTCCAACGAAAAGCTGCGTTCCGTCCCTTTTTACCACCAATTTTTCCTTGTCGATAGTTTTGTCTATAGATTAGCCGCCCATTATTATTGTAGAGGTCGATCTCGACTTTAGCCGGTTGGGAGAGAAAATAGTCTAGATTCAAGGATTGATCTTGATCCAAATTAACTGGATTGGGAAACAGGATAACGTTCCATAGTAATTTATTGGTTTCCTTTTCTGGTGGTTGCACTATCATGGAATTGTTATTACCGGCCAGTTCAATCGTGGTGGCAACTGCCAGCTTGACAGCCAATTCACCTAATGGATCTGTGATTTTACCCATGTTATCGGTTTGGCTGTGGATGTATTTGATAGATTCTTTAGCATCGAAAGACGATTCTTCCGATAACAGAACCGCTGGAATACCCATTTCCCAAAATGGTGAGTGATCGCTATAAATAAAACTTGGATTGTACTGGAGCCGCAAATCTAGGGGCAGGTTGTACTTTTGGCTAACAGTTAGGAATGCATCTGCTAACCACCGACTCCGTTCGTCGCAAACAATATGGATGTCAAGATTACCATCGTGGTCATGACCAATGAGATCAAAGTTCAGCACACCAACGACTTGATCAACAGATACGTCTGTTATCTGTGATTTGATTTGGCGGCAGTAATGTTTGCTCCCGTAGAGAAATAGCTCTTCTCCCGAGAAAGCAATAAAACGGACACTGTAATCAAGATCCAGATCACTGATGAAGCGAGCCACTTCCAATAAAATTGCTACACCAGAAGCATTATCAGAGGCGCCGGGTGCTGGCATAGTTCGCCACTGTTGTTCCCATCCCTCGGTTTTGGAAGAAATGCTATCGTAGTGGGCAACAAGAAAATAAAACCGATCCTTATTTGGCCCTTGCCCCGGTAAGGTAGCGACAATATTGTTCATGGTGTAAGTGCCGATTTTGCCGGCACCAATTTGAGCACGAGTATGTTGAAAACTATCAATTTCAACATCCAATCCCAACTGTTGAAATTGTTGTGCAATCCAATCCCCCGAATTATCGCAGGCTGAATCGGGTTGTGGTTGACCATCATGTTGGATAGCCCGTCGTACCCTCAAAGCATATCGACTCAGAAATTGACGCCCGGGAGTAGATACGTCAGGATTCAGCATCATTGTTCGAATTAATTCTCGCCAAGGCTGGGATGAGATTTTGGCCAAAAGTTGTTCGACTTCTACTTTTGGCTCCAAGGTTAAGGGCCTCAATTGAGGCGCACTAGAACTGATTTTAATTTCAAAGGGCAATTTTGCTCGGAAATGGACTGGTAATCCAATAACTTCAGAGTCCTGGGCCTGAATAAGTGCGACTTTTCCATTATCGAGTGTATCAATTAGTGTCGTCTCTTCAGGTAAATGAGGCAACAAATTTGCATCTAAAACGTAATAGTCGATAGTACCTGTTTTTGCCAATGGTTGGCTATCAAGGATAGTAATTGTTGACGTGCTAAATTCCTGATTAATTAATGGTGTTAGCTGAATAAGGGCAGTTTCAGTGACGGATAAAAAGACGGAATCAACAGAACGATAACGAAGTTTAAAAGGGACTTGTTGTTGGATTTGCCACAGTTTTTGTTCAGTGATATTTGAGCTAGGAGAAAAAACCCTTAGCAATTTTTGAACCGGTTGATCAGTCCAACCAATCACGGACAACAACAATAAAAAAAAGGTAATTAGGTAATGCAAAATCGACAGGCTAAGCCGGATCAGGGTCAGTATGTTGGCGTAATTCTGGTTCTTCGGGAGGCAAAACAATCACGTCTTCGGTCGCAACATAGCAATCGATTGATGAGTTAGTCTCCGAAATTGGTCGCAGATGCTGAGAGGGGTTATGTAAAATAGCTTTGAAGGTTACGTCGGTCCGGTTTCCAGATTCAACTGCTAACTCGTATTCTTCAGTCTGTCCTAAATATGTAACACTTTGCGAAGTAGCCTGAAACTGGTTGATT
>CAYVHK010000020.1:0-12989 GCA_964451145.1 uncultured bacterium
AGCCAAATATCGAACGGAAGCATCCTCTCGGAGTAATGATCTCATGTCCTTGTGTTCACAAACTGTCCACAAACTACACACCCAGCTTAAAAATCGAAGTATTACCGCCACTCAAATTTTGGCCGATGTCTACGACCGCATCAAGCAAGTAGAAGATCAAGTTGGTGGGTATATCACACTGGCTGAAGAAACTGCCTTTGAAACCGCGGAAATGATCGATCAACGCTTGCAAAAAGGGGAAAATTTGCCTAAGTTGGCTGGTATCCCGATTGCTATCAAAGACGTAATTTGCACTAAGGGTGTCAGAACAACTTGTGGTTCTAAAATTTTGGCTAATTTTGTTCCGCCTTATGACGCAACAGTCATTAAAAAATTGAAGGAACAAGGTGCTGTCATAGTTGGTAAGACTAACATGGATGAGTTCGCTATGGGATCATCAACTGAAAACTCTGCCTATCAACTGACACGTAATCCTTGGGATTTTAGTACTATTCCTGGCGGTTCAAGTGGAGGATCAGCTGCTGTTGTTTCCGCCGATACCGCTATTTTATCACTAGGTTCTGATACTGGTGGTTCAATTCGTCAACCTGCCGCTCTTTGTGGAAATGTTGGCCTAAAACCAACCTATGGTCGTGTCTCTCGCTTTGGTTTAATTGCTTTTGCTTCCTCGTTGGATCAGATAGGGCCTTTCACCAAGGATATTCGGGACTCAGCTATTGCCCTAAACGCAATTTGTGGGCACGATTCAATGGATTCGACTTCCGCTAAATTCGATGTGCCAAATTTTGAGGAAAGTTTAATAAATGATATAGAAGGCCTAAAAATTGGCCTGCCAAATGAATATTTTTTGGACGGCATCAACCCAGAAGTCGAATCTTCTGTCCGACAAGCCATTGAAAAATTAGAGCAGTTAGGTGCAACCATTCACCAAATTTCAATGCCGCATACGGAATATGCGATTGCCACCTATTATATTATTGCACCAGCCGAGGCCAGCGCTAATTTGGCTCGTTATGATGGGGTTCGATTTGGTTATAGGGCTACGGAAACTAACGACTTGGAAAGTATGTATAAATTATCTCGTAGTCAAGGTTTTGGACCGGAAGTAAAGAGGCGGATTATGCTGGGAACTTATTCCCTCAGTTCTGGGTATTATGATGCCTACTATTTGAAAGCCCAAAAGGTTCGCACGCTGATTAAGCAGGACTTTGACCAAGCTTTTGAAACAGTGGATGTGATTGTTACACCTACTTCGCCTACTGCGGCTTTCAAATTTGGTGCACGAACCAATGATCCATTGCAAATGTACTTGTCGGATATTTTTACTGCCCCTTCGAGCTTGGCTGGCATCCCTGGCGTATCGATTCCTTGCGGTATTACCAAAGATCGGTTACCAATTGGTCTACAGTTTTTGGCCCCACCTTTCGCTGAGGAGAAACTACTCAGGGTGGCATATACTTTTGAGCAAATCACCGATCATCATCTTCAATAGCCAAAACTTGACTAGTATTGACATTTGAGCCGTTGAACTCCGTTTCTACTGTCCGATGGTGACCTGCCGTAGTTGCTAGTCTAATCGGTGCGGTTTTAGGTGGTATAGCGTGGGCCTACTTCATTACCATGACCGGATTGGTCTATGGTTACTTAGCGATTCTAATTGGCTTTCTAGTTGGTTTTTGTCTGTTATTTGTAGGGAAATCACGTCCAACTTCCGTAAGCCAAAAAATACTATATTATGCAATTGGACCAGCAAGTACGTTGTTCGGTATTGCCACAGGCAAAATGCTGGATATCAAATGGCGAGTAATGACAGAATGGGCTAGCGACTCATCGACGACTCTCACCTTTTGGTCAGCTACAAAACAGTCGATATTACCCCACGATTTGTTTTTCTTTTTGGCTGCCTGTTACTTTTCGTTTCGGATCCCATCTAGCCGCATATGGCAAAGTGTGGTACTAAAAAAGGAATTTAGTTCGAATGATATTAACTCCCCTTAATTCGAGTTGGCTAGTTTATAATCTACTTTTTTTTCTGTTGCTAATCAGTCCAGTTTCGGTTAGTTTATCCGACAAAGATACGGAATCAAGTGACGAATTATTAGAAAATATATCTCTCTTTACTGAGGTACTAGCACGTATTCAGCAAGAGCATGTAGATACACCTCAAGCGAAGAAATTAATGTATGGGGCAATCAGAGGGATGTTGCGTACACTGGACCCGTATAGCCAATTCTTTGACCCAGAAACCTACAAAGAATTCCGAACACAGACGCACGGGACTTATGGCGGACTTGGCATGGAAATTGGTGTGAGAAATAGTCGATTGACTGTGATTTCACCCTTCAAGGGGACACCTGCCTATCAAGCGGGTTTACAAACCAATGATTTTATTAGCTTAATTGATAGCCAACCAACAACCAACATGACTGCTCACGATGCAGCAAAAAAGATGCGAGGGGAACCAGGCACACCAGTAACACTGCCCATCATTCGTGAAGGGGAAAGCGAACCAATTGAGGTGGCGATTGTGCGAGATGTCATCCGCATCCAGAGCGTTGAATCACATATTTTAGACCAGAAAATTGGCTATCTTCGCATCAATCAATTTCGTGATACAACAGCTTTAGATGTTGAGAAAACTTTTGATATTTTCACTCAAGGAAAAATTGAGGGACTGATTTTAGACCTTCGCTCTAATCCAGGGGGGCTCCTCCGCTCTGCAGTTGACATTGCCAGTAATTTTCTACCTCCCGACAAACTGGTCGTCTACACCCAAGGTAAACGGCCAAGAGAAGACCATCTGACCGTTGCTGACAAAGGTAAGCCTTTAGCTAAAAATCTACCTTTAGTAGTACTGGTCAATCGGGGTAGTGCCAGTGCTTCTGAAATAGTCGCTGCTGCTATCAAAGATCACCAGCGAGGCCTAATCTTAGGTGAACGTACTTTTGGCAAGGCATCTGTTCAGCAAATCTTCCCTTTGGGTAACGATGCTGCAGTTAAGTTGACTGTAGCTCATTATTATAGTCCAAAAGGAATGGATATTCACAAAGTCGGTATTACACCAAACTTGGAAGACCGTTGGTTTAGTCGAACTGAAGCTCAAATGTTGAGTCGATTGGCAAATCACCAGAGCTTAAAAGACTTTTTGCAAACTAACGGAGACAACATTTTGTCTCAAATTGAGAAGGCTAAATCAGCTGATCGAGAAGATTATAAAGCGGCAGGCTTGCTACGAAAGTATCGTCGGTTTGCCGACACCTTATCCAAAAAAGAGCAAATTGTTTTGGGTGATTCGGCCCTCAAATACGCCCTAGCTGGTGAAACTGAAAACAAAATCGATGACTACGAATATGATCCCCAAATTGCTTCAGCTATGCGTCAACTTCGCCTAATGATTGATAATGACCGAATAGAAACAGTAAAAACTAACGACCAAATTCAGTAGACTTCAACACATCGATTATTAAACCCTGGCGGTTTTTTCCGCTAATATATAAGGAGAAATTATGGCAAATCCAGTTGCTTATTTAGGTACAATCGGACAAGGTGTTTGGAAAAGCACCGATGGTGGTGACACTTGGAATCGACTGGCGAATGGATTGTTTGCTGAAGCAGATATTCGAGCGATTGCTGTCCGACCAGATAATACTAATATTCTTTTTGCCGGCACCGAAAAGGGGTTGTACCATTCTGATTCCGCAGGACAGACTTGGTCTCAGGTCGACTCACCGATGAATGATCTGCAGATTTGGTCCATAGCTATTAACCCATCAAATCCTGATATTATTTATGTTGGCACTTGCCCGTCCGATTTGTTTAAGTCAGATGATAACGGAAAAACTTGGTGTAAGTTAGACGTAGAGTTAGCCGATGAGTGTGCCGGTGGAGCCATCATACCACGGGTGACCACTATTAAAATTGATTCCGAAGACACGAACAGCATTTATGCAGGAATCGAAATTGATGGTTTTCGGCACAGCACAGATGGAGGCGAAACTTGGACAACTATTAATGATGGACTGAGTAGTTTGGACATTCACGGTATCGCTATCATGCCAGGCCAGCCCAAGACTCTTGTTGTAGCAACCAACAATGATGTCTGTATAACTCGAGACTTAAAAACTTGGCATCCGCTATCCGTAAAAGATCATTATCCCTGGCCTTACGCACGCGCCGCAGACTATATTGAATCCTCTGTTAATCATGGTGAAGGGCGTATCTTTATAGGCGCCGGTAATGGACCGCCGGGCAGCCAAGGTGGTATTTTTGTTTCTTCTGATGGTTGCGAATCCTGGATTCGTGCGGATCTGGGGTTGACGGCTAACAGTACTATCTGGAATTTTGCCTATACCACATCAGTTCCAGGCTGGATTATGGCTTACAGTGTTAGCGGCCAACTTTTCCGTAGTACTGACGATGGTGTTAGTTGGCAAAAACTGGACCGGGAATTTGGGGAAATACGCGGTCTAGAAATTGTTTCGGCTTAAATAGACTAAATTATGAGTAACCCGTTAAGCTTAACTATTTCTAGCGGCGAGGATTCGCGGTTGGAGATTCTCTGGCAAGCCGACCGGGGTTTGGCTGACCTTTTGTTATATGCGAGTGATAACATGTCCTTGATTTGGGAAAAAAGAATTGAGGTTGGTTCGGTGGCTCAGCAGGCCGATTTAGTTAAAATGTTAAAGCCGCTAGCTGAGCTTTGCCATGTTCTTTACCAAAGCGAGAATGCCCGAACGGTCATCCCCGAGTTTGCCGAAACATTATTTGATCTGAGGATCTTGCTTCACAATATTGAGGATTAGTAGGACAAACTACTGTTCAACTAAACAATGTCGACACGTAATTTGCCTAATATTCTTTTAATTTTAGCTGATGATCTGGGTTATGGGGATGTGTCTTGTTATAACCCAGAATCTAAAGTATCAACTCCTAATATCGACCGGCTGGCGGCTGAAGGGATAATTTTCACTGATGCACATAGTCCATCGACCGTTTGTACACCGAGTCGGTATAGCATACTGACTGGAAGAATGGCAGTTCGGACTGGTTTTAGTGGGGTATTCACTGGAGTTGGTGGTCCTTGTCTAATTGAAGATTCGCGTCTGACCCTTCCAGCAATGTTAAAAACAAAAGGATATACAACTGCACTGTTCGGTAAGTGGCACGTTGGTTTAAGTTTCCTTGATGAGCAAGGGATGCCAATTAATGAAAACGGTTTTGATCCAGTTCAACGGGTTGATTATTCCCGTCCGATTCCAGATGCCCCAATCCATCGAGGATTCGATCATTTTTTCGGTACTGCTTGCTGCCCAACTACTGATTTTCTTTATGCCTTTATTGATGGAGATCGAGTACCAGTGCCCCCCGTAGGCTTACTCGATAAAACGCTCTTACCTGATCATCCTTATTCTAAGGACAATCGTAGTGGATTAATTGCACCCGACTTCGATTTGGAGGAAGTCGACATGGTTTTTTTGGACAAAAGCAAAGCTTTTTTGGAAGACCATGCTCAGAATAATCCAGATAATCCATTTTTTCTTTTTCATTCGACGCAAGCTGTTCACCTTCCTTCCTTTGCCCAAAAAAAATTTCAAGGCAAAACTAATGCTGGACCACATGGTGACTTTATTTTTCAGTTTGACTATGTGGTTGGTGAATTACTTGAAACATTGGAACAACTGGGTATAGCTGAAAACACACTAGTTATGATATGTAGCGATAATGGTCCAGAAGTTACTAGTGTGGTGAATATGCGTGCGGATTATCAACATGATGGAGCTAGACCTTGGCGAGGCATGAAACGCGATCAGTGGGAAGGAGGTCATCGAATTCCGTTTGTTATTCGTTGGCCTTCGGAAATTCCAGGCGGTAGTACCAGCGATCAAACTGTTTGTTTGTGTGATATCATGGCAACCTGTGCCAGTCTAGTTGATTTTCAATTGCCGGATGATGCAGCCGAAGATAGCTTTGATATTTGGCCTGCCATGTGTAAACAACAAACAGCAATTCCTATTCGAAAATATACTTTTCATCAGACCATTTCGCTAGCACTTGCCATCCGCCGGGGCCAATGGAAGTATCTTGATCACCAAGGTTCTGGTGGGAATAATTATGAAACTCCGATACTTCAATCTTATGCTTTGAGAGAGAGCCAACCTGCGGCTCCTGCTCAACTATATAATTTGGATAGGGACCCGGGCGAAACAATCAATCTTTATTTTGCTTATCCAGAAATAGTTGAAGAATTGAAAACGGAGCTAGAAAACTTTGTTCGTTCTGATCGAAGCAGGCCTTCTTACTTAGAGTGAAATGCTTACACCACTTGCTCAGACCAGAAAGTGTATGCTATCATCTACCCTTTAATTTATAGACTATAAGAGGAATAAAACAGACATGATTATCTATCTTCGAGAAAAAGGGCTGGCACAGATCCTTATTGGCGCGGTTACTATTGCTTTTGTTATCGGCTCTATTTTCTTGTATGGTAGTTCTGACTTGGCCAGTAATACTAGTCCAAATGAGGTTGCTTTGACCATTGGAGAAATGAAGGTTCTCCAAACTGAATTGGATCGAGCCATGAGTAACCAATCCACCAGCAAACAAGACCAAAAAGAGACAGAAAAACGTGTGATTGAGCAGTATGTACTAAGAGAACTAGTAAAACAAGCCATGCCCGTCGAGCAAGGTGAGATTGAGCAGTATATCGCCTCTAATCCGGATCAACTCAGTGCTTACAGGCTATATCAAAAATCTGGAGTTAGCGATGAGTTCGAAAAGGATATTCAAGTCCAACTCAGTTACAAAGGAATAGAACAGCTACTCCATCACCTGCCAATAGTAACAGACTTAGAAATTGAAGAGGCCTTCCGTCGCGAAAATACTAAGGCAAAATTAAAGTTCGTTCGATTTCGTCATTATGAATACAATAGTCTTGCCAAAGTAACCGATGAAGAAGTTAAATCCCATTTCGAGTCAAACCAGGAGAAGTACAAACAGGCCGATCAGATCAATCTCAAGTATGTGCAAATTAAGCCCGAGGACTTTGTCACCGAGGAACAAATAAAAGCTCACTACAACAAAACGGAAAAACAATATACAGAAGTAACGGAAGTGACTGCCCGGCATATTCTAAAAAAAGTCGACGATAGTGCTAGTGTAGGCGAAAAGAATCAAGTTCGTCTACAAGCTACCGAGCTGTTAGAAATGATCAAAAGGGAAATGAAAACCGGAAAAACCTTTGCTGATCTGGCAGAAATTCATTCAGAAGGTCCATCAGCAAGTAATGGTGGTTCACTAGGGTCTTTTGGTCGCGGAAAAATGGTCAAACCTTTTGAAACTGCCTGTTTTGATGAACTAAGTGTGGGTGAGATGAGTGGGTTAGTAGAGACCAGTTTTGGGTTCCACATTATCAAGTTGGAAGACCAGAAGATTAACACACGGACCTTCGATGAAGTGAAACTAGAAATCAAAACATTGCTAGTTAAAACTGATGCCTCTCATGTTAGCCAAAAGTTGGCCGACAACCTGTTGATGGACGTGGAACTTGACGATTATGAAACTGCTATAGGACAAGAAGCCTATATCAGTCGAAATCTGACTATCCAAGAAACCGGTTTATTTGAGCAAGATGCTAGCTCAATTCCCAATATTGGTTCTCGCTATACCTATGGTGATTTGATCGAAAAAGCTTTTGACATGGAAGTCAATATCAACGAGATGATAGAGGTCAAGCGGAGTAACGGCGAAATCGAAAGTTATTTTGTCGCCGTAGTATTGGACAAAAAAGCAGCAGCCATACCAAATTTCGAGGATGTCAAGGCTGAGGTCAAGAATGATTTACAAGAAGTGAAGGCAAAGCAATTGGCCATGGACGATGCCCAAAAATTATTCAGTATTCTTCAAAGCAATCAATCGTTGGATGATTTAGTTCTATCGTACACAGCACCTGAAGGCACATCAATCAAAGACAAAAAGGTTGAAGAGAGCGGCCTGTTTTCCCTTAGCATTAATAGTAACTACGTCTCGAACATGGGAGCTTGCCAAGATGCTATGTTCAAAGCCTTTCAAATGGACCTAAATGAAGTGGCTGGACCGTTTGAGGGAGATGTGGCACACTATCTAATTCAAATAGTGGAAAGAGATGAAGCCGACATAGAAAAACTCAAAAACGACCCTAAAGTTCGCGCTGAAACTCTCAAGAAACTAGTTCAAGCAAAGAAGAACGAAGTCTTTACTGATTGGTACAATTCTACACGGAAGCAGATTACCGTCACAGACCATCGCTCCTAATTTTTACTGATTCATGACTAACCAATGAGAGCTAGGCACATGGTAGCCAACCGCTTTTCGACAAACTTCTTTTCTTTTTGTATTTGTTTCTTTGCTGTTATATCCGCATTTGGATTGGTTCAATCAACCGATCATGTAACGCTTCACCAATTGGAAGCCAGTGATTTTCGGACTTCCGAAGACTTAGAGCTAATTAAAAAGTTTGAGACTTACCAAAT
Source organism: uncultured bacterium (assembly GCA_964451145.1). Lineage (GTDB taxonomy): Bacteria > Poribacteria > WGA-4E > WGA-4E > UBA9662 > TMED15. The sequence goes on from CAYVHK010000020.1 coordinate 8,508, forward strand.
TCCAACGGTATTGAAAAGAGTCATAAAATCGGATGACGATTATATCATACCTTGGTTACGACAAAAGACGGGCGAAGTGCACGATTATCAATTAACTATTGAGACCATGAAACGTGGGGTCATGGTAACGGATCAACAATTTGGCTGGATCAAGGAAGAGGTTAAGCGATGTGCTGAAATTCTAAACTTGTCTCAGATTCCCTTCGTCTTCATCGTAGGTGATCGAGAGATGTATGCTGACATAGTTAATTTTCATGATCCCTTTCTCTTACTTTCTTCTGATTTAATCGAGAAATCAGGTTTAGTCGAACTTCGTTTTGTGATTGGACGGGAACTGGGACATCTAAAGTGTGATCACGTCTTCTATCATACCCTTTTTGATGGTGGACTAGATTCGATTAATCTTGTCCTAGGTAAATGGGTGCAAGAGCTTGTGAAAGCTTTTCTGGGTAAAATTTCCGATCTGATTTTGGCTGATTGGACCTTAGCTAGTGAAATCTCAGCTGATCGGGCAGGCCTAATCGCCTGTCAAGATCTCGAAGCGGCTAATCGAGCTTTACTAAATTTTAAATTATCAGTGGACTCTACCATGATCGTTATTTCGCCTACAGACTATATTAGGCAGGCAAAAGTTGTTCAGCAAAAACGCCGTACATTACTGGATGTGCTCCCAGAAGCTGGACAGAACTCGATTAACAGATGGGAAAAGTCAAAGGAACTTAAATCAACACAGCCGTTTCTATCGGCCAGATTCAAAAATTTGCAAGAGTATGCGGCCTCTGGGGCATACCAGCAACTGCTATCGGTCCAACTAGGAAATAAAGGGGAATAAAATGCTTGAAGATCTTCAAGTCAATATTATTGGGGTATTGGAACGGCGTGTCGGACAAGCCGTCGAGTTGATTAACCAAATGAAGGATGAACGAAACTCATTACAAAAAGAAATTGTTCAATTGCAAGAAGAGATTCAACAGAGAGACAATAGTATTCGTGACTTGGAAACTCGAAATCAAGAACTTTTTCAAACTGAAAAAAACTTAAAAAAACTAAAAGAACAGCAAAAGGAGCAAACGCAGTCGGTAGAAAAAGAGAAGGACGAACTCCGCCAACGAGTAGAAAGCGTAATTGCAATTTTGGATAGTTTACCGCTAGGTCCCCCTCCAATAGCCGGCTTACCACCAACCGAATCCTCTCCTGCTTCAGAACCGATACAAAAAAAATCCAATCAGATTTCCTTGCCAGCTGATAAAAATCCTTTGCCAGGTAATCAAGCCGAACCACCGTCCCCCCAACCCCAACCGTTTGATTCAATTAAACCGGCCACTCATCCAACCCCAGATCAAATAACATAGTCTACGTTCATCTAATTACTCTGTTTTTTCAACAGTCGTAGGTTTTGGGCGTGAAAGCACGAATTTTGGTTTTATCTCACTCCTATATTATGAAATCCTATCGACAAAAGTTCACTTTGATAGGACAATTGACAGACCAGTTACCAGAATTTCAGATCCGAATTATTACGCCAAATCATTGGTTTGAAAATTTCCAGCAACTTACTTTCGAGCCGACAGTTAAGACTAGCTGTCAAGAAATTGCTCTACCCATTATGTTTTCGGGATATAGTAGCCGTTTTGTGTACCAAAAAGGCTTGATACCTCACTTTAGGGATTTCCAACCAGATATCATTCATCTAGAAGAAGAGGCATGGAGCCTCAATGCGTTGCAAACACTTTTCTTGCAACGCCGTTTTTGCCCGCAAAGCAAGCTAGTTTTTCGCACTTCCTTAAGTGTAGATATTGAGCAACGGTTTGGTGTCGTCACCAAATGGATTGAAAAACAAGTTTTTAAAAAGACGGACATGGCTTTCCCCTTGAGCCAAAATGCAGTTCGAATTTTGGCTCGTCGTGGTTATACTGGTCCGACTCTCGTTTTTCCAAATGGAGTTGATTTGAGTCTCTTTCAACCACTGCCTGATATGCCCGTTACGGATCAACAAAGTGTAGAAAAATTAAAACATTCTTTGGGATTAATTGATCATTTTGTAATTGGCTATATTGGACGATTACTCCATATGAAAGGCATTGATATTCTTTTTCAGGCTGTCAAATTAATGGCCGATAATAATCTGAATCAATTTAAAGTTTTGTTGTTAGGCCGTGGAGAATACAAGCTAGAATTGGAGCGATTGGCAAAAGTTCTTAGTATTGAAAGTCATTTGATATGGGTTGATGCGGTTCCGCCAGAAGAAGTACCAAAGTATATTAACTGCATGGATACATTGGTACTACCATCTCGAACGACACCTGACTGGGTGGAATTTTTTGGTCGCGTTCTGATAGAAGCCATGGCTTGTCAGATTCCAGTTATCGGATCAGATTCAGGGGAAATTGCTCAAGTAATTGGTTCAGCAGGCCTCATCTTTCCAGAAGATGAAACAAATATCTTGGCTCAGCACCTGAAATTACTCTACCAAAACCAGTCGCTTCGACGCAAACTTGCCCTACAAGGATTCCAACGAGTTCGAAAATTTACATGGCAAACTATTGCTCAAAATACTTTAAACGCTTACATTAATCTATTGTCAGCTTCGAACAGGTCAATATTCCATACAAACTCACAAATCTGAAAAAATCACGTTTGTATGGCTTTTGAATCAAAAACTTATCAATCTAAATTGATCTTTAACTTACTCGCCGGATAAAAGTAGATACTTATGATTTTTGTTATTAACTCAATTGCTTTCATCTTTAAGTGGGGTAATAAATCTAATCTTAAATGAGATTAGATATTCTGTTTAGCAAGCTTGTTAACCTCAAAATGAGGTGCAGCCATTCTTTGCGAATTTGTAACCAAAAGCCTAATTTAATGTTAGGTTGAATCCAGCTATTTATTGGGAAGGACTTCCAGGGATTGATGTATTTTTGTTCAGTGTTATATCAAGAGCAAAACAATAAAATACTCAAAGGATGGATGAGACGGAATAGCTGCCGATAAACGAATTGATGCTGGTTAGTACTAACGTCGGTAAAAAACGTTCACTCCTGCGGCATTGGTTAGATAAGAAATCTTTGAAATCTTTATACACTTGCCAATTCCACCTACCCAGTTGATATTAGGTTACAGGATATCGAGACACCAGCAATAGGTAATTAATTAACTACCTAATGTTCTTGTTGATAATCATTGATATCTTTAGGAATCAAAAATCCGTTAATCCATTTAAATCGGTAATGTCTTAGGCGCTAGGCCAGACGAACAGTATAATTAACATCAAAAGTCGTTTAGGAATCGATTGTGATTTCAATAGTATCAACAACTTGTTTCCCGTTTTGAGCAACAAACACCTCTTTTCTTCAAGTTACTAAAACAGACCATAGGCAAAAGCTAATTTTTCAGTCTTAAACCGAGTTCCATCTGCAAATTTGTGTTACTAATGTTTTCACCACACTGATCAGTAGAAAACAGGTTACTGTTTGATGAACTTATCTATCAGGGCCCATAAGCATCATGTTAAAAATTCTCTTTACGACGAATCAATTTTGACTAATTAACTGAAGTCATGTCGTTTGGGATGGGATATTTATTTGGACATTGAGTTGATAATCTCTGCAGTTTCAGCCCATGATTGTCAACGCAGATGAGTTTTTTGCTTATTCTAGCTGGTGGTTCAAGCTTGATAGTTGCAATGGATTTAATTTTTATGTTTGTAATTTGTCCTTTTTTTCTACTTTTTTCATCTCATACAGCAACGAAATCGGTCAAAAACCAATCACTGCAGTTGAAGTCAGTTACTTTTGCATGGTAGTCTGTTAAAACCATTTCAGAGAAATTATTTAACAAATGAAAATTATTTTAACTACTTGGGGAACCACTGGGGATGTTCAACCTTTCATTGCACTTGCCACTGGCTTGATAGCTGCAGGTCATCAGGTTCGGCTATGTACGTCAGAAATTTACCGGCAGAAGGTAGAGTCAATTGGAGCCGACTTTTTTCCCGTAGGCTTGCCTTTTGACTCCGACCATTTTGATCGGTTGATGGACCGAATTGTTAAAATACGTAACCCGTTTAACTCAGCTTTAGTCGTGGCAAAAGAAGGCATTTTATCAGGAGCAAAAGTCTGGTATGACGATTGCCTGCGAGCGATGGAAAATGGTTTTGATTTATCAATTTCCCATTCAGCGGATATTCCAGGTCAAGAAGCAGCTATTCGGTCTGGATTGGCAAACATTACTGTTAGTTACTGTCCTGCCTTTATCAAGTCAATTTATGCGCCACCACCACCACTCCCGAATTGGGGGGTACCTGTCAGTTGGTTGCTGTGGCAAATAATAACAATTGCCATGCGAACTAAAGTTGATCCCATATTTAATCGATTTATTCATCAGGTTGGCGGGCAACCACGCCGAATGATTGGGTTCTCAGGTATGTACTCTTCTGAGTTGAACTTAGTTGCAGTTTCACCGACCGTTGCACCACCTCCA
>CAYVHK010000020.1:12999-29889 GCA_964451145.1 uncultured bacterium
TTACAGGAGCTTGGACACTAAGCGAACCGAATTATCAACCACCAATCGAACTGCTCAATTTTGTCGATGATGGCATCCCACCAATTGTGGTTACATTCGGTTCAATGGGAGGCAATCAGGACCCTACGTCTACCATTATTGCGGCACTCCAACAAACGCAGCAACGAGCCATTATCCAATCCGGTTGGGGGGATTTGGGCAGAAATACTACCTTAACGAAGGATATATTTTTCGTTAATTATGTGCCTCATAGTTGGTTGTTCCGATTTGCAAAAATGGTAATCCATCATGGTGGAGCTGGAACAACGACCGCTGTCTGTAAGGCTGGTGTACCATCTGTCGTCGTACCTCACTTGGCTGATCAGCCTTACTGGGGAGGGCTACTCTATCAGCGGGGCGTGGCCCCGAAACCACTTCATCGGCGGCAATTAACAGTGGAAAATTTGATCCAACGGATTCAGCAAGTATTGCATAGCAATCAGAAGTTCGAATACGCCCAAAAATTGGGACATAATATGCGACGCGAAAATGGAGTTCAGACAGCAATCAGCTTAATTGAGGATTTTCAAAAGAAGCGTTTGACTCACTAACTATCTCAACTGAAAGTTGGGTGGTAATATTGTGTTTTGATCATAGACCAGCTGTGAGCAGTTAGTGTTTACAAGAATAGTTCCACTGAGATTGGCTCCACTAATATCAGCATTACTGAGATTAGCTCCGTATAAATTAGCACCAATTAATTGAGAGGCTAAATTATCAGAAGCATAACTCAAATTGGCTTCGGTCAAATTAGCCGAAGTTAAATTGACGCCTCTAAGGTCAGCTTCGATCAATTCGGTTCTTGATAAGTTAGCTAAGGTCAAATCAGCTCGTTCTAATTTTGCCTGACGCAATTTGGCTTGGGTTAAGTTAGCCTCTCTCAAATCCGATCCGCTCAGGTTCACCCAACATAAATTGGTTTGATTTAAACAAGCCTGACGGAGATCAGCACCATTTAGGCTAGCACCGTACAAATCAGCGCCGTATAGATTCGCTCCGACTAGGTTGGCACCTTCTAAGTTCGCTCGCCTTAAATCAGCATTGGTTAGATTAGCACCGGCCAAGTTGGACCATCGTAGGTCGCTATAAGCTAAATGGGCTTTGATTAAATTAGCACTCCTTAGATTGATCCAACTTAGGTTACATCGCTCCAAATCTACACCATTCAAGTTTGCTTTCTCTTGAAGCGCATACTTTTTCCCATTTTTCTCAATAATTTTCATACCTTTATGGTTTCCGTTTTTTAATGTTAATTTTCGGCTACACTTATGGTACAGGCTTTTTAAGCCGCGAGGTTAATTCTTCTGTTGTAAACGTTCTACTAAATGGTCAATTTGACGAAACTGCCAACTCCAACGTACGTTGTAGAGGAACTGTCTTAGATCAAATCGATTATCCTCCGGCGAGTAAAGTTCCGCATGATAAGCCGGAGTCATAGTAGTCATTTTATGTCGATTCATAGAGTAGTAAAAAAAGAATCGCTTGACTTTTTCTGCGACTTCGGTCGGTGCCAAATGAGACCATTCATACACCAATTTCTCAAACATACTGACAGGACCACAACGGTAAACTTTGCGTAAAATCCCAAATTTGCTGAGTTCAGCGTAAGTCATTCCCATATCAATCTCGTCTTCTTGGGTGTAATTTTCAGTTGTTGGCTCGAGCTCGGCCGTTGGTGGGGCTTCGACTACGTCGATTAGAGCCGGATACCCCAAATGATTTCCCGCCCAAAGAAGGAATCGTCGCAGATCATTTTTGCTAATACCGCCAATCGGGTTAATGTCAGCACTACTACAATCGTATTTTGTAACATACCCTCGTAAACTTTCATCCACATTCGCACTACCTAAAACAAGCAGTCCCCCTTTGCGGCCTCTTACCCAAGGTAATAATTGCGCTAACAAATAAGATAGAACCATTCGACTGCGTGCCTGAATATTCTGCAAAGCGAGATTTTCGGGTAATGACCCCCCGTTCACTTTGAATTGAGGTCGACTACCAGTCAAATGAACAAACAAGGACAAAAAGGCACTGACAATTTCATCAATATTAGCATTGAGATGAAAGTTTCCTATTTGCTCGCTGATAGCTTTAGCTCGGTTTTTTGTAGCTTTTGAACTATTTTCTGAAGCCATGTAGCAAGTATGCAAAATCCGATTGGCCAGATTACGCGCTGAAGTTGGTGTATAAACTTCATCATCCAACACTTTTCGGACGTCAATCAGTGTCAGTTCATTTCCATCATTAATGGACTGTACAACTAACTGGCACATCGAACCAACTAATGCCACTGTGGATGAGCTATCAGCCCCACCTGAAATCGGAACGAAGTAACCGTTGCTACCGGAACGACGCAGATAATCCCAAAGCCAACAAGCAGGACCGTAAGCTATTTCTTCCTCTGGTTGGTGATAAAAGACGGAAATAGGTTTTGTGGGTGGCAAAGGCCGAGAAGATGTTAGATCAAAGTCAATTGGAATTCTCTGTACAGCATCAGTTCGTGTCGCTTGTAAAGAACGACTGGAAATCGATCGACGAAATGAACGAACCTCTTGCAAATCGACGGTTGCTGTTACTACCTCAATATCGTTGAGTGAAAACTGTGAACCTTGTGCTACTACTTGTCCATTAATCGCAATCAACGCACAACCATCAAAATAAAGCCGACCACCATCGCAGCCTTGTTGATTGGCATAGAGATAAACACCACCACTTTTGGCTGTGGCGCTCCGAATTAGATCAACACGTTGATTAAGTTTTCTCAATTGGTGATGTGAACCAGAACCGTTAGCGATGATCTCAACGCCATCCAATCCGAAACCGATGTGTGGACTGCTAGGTGTGAACAGTTCTTCACAAGTCTCTGTGGCAATGGTAGTATCCCTTGTAGCGATAGCAGCAATTCCAATGGGAACAGTATTTCTTTGGGTCAACTCACGAATCGATGAAGGCAGAAAAAAAGATTCAATTGCTCGATTTTTCTCCCAAGCTGAGAACCAACGCGTTTCTCGATAATTACCGTCTGCAGCTAGGAAAAGCTTTGGGCGAATTATCAAAATTTGTCGATTTAGAATCAATATACGGCAGTTATAACTGACATTTTTATGCGTGACAGGCATCCCAATATCGCACAAAATTCCGTCCGTCACATCACTAGATAATATTTCAGCCAACACTTCCCAAGAATGTGAGAAGGTATCTTCTTCCAAAAATGCATCTTCACAACCATAGCCAGTAACTTCTAATTCTGGTCCAAGTCGGTAGGTAGCATGCCGGTCTTTGGCAATTTGAATTGACTGGAGAATTCGGTCTAAGTTACCGTCAAAGTCTAAAGCCCACTGATTCAAGTTGCAAGTGGCAAGAGTAGCAAGTCTCATAATAGAAGTGTTTTATGGCAGAGTTACTATATTTTGGAAATAGAATTAAAAATAAAAAAGGCGGGACAGTAAGGCTAACCTTCCATCCCGCCAAATCGAATTAAAAGTTTCTCTGACTTTAAAAGCCGAGTTAGTTGTTATTTTTCTGGTTTGCTGGCGGGATCCTGATCTGAGGTACCGGCTTCTTGTTCCTGATAGAATTTGAAACCATCTTCGTCTTGATCAAGATCAAACTGGCGAACCAATTGTTGCGCTTCTCGGTAATATTTCAACTCATCGGGGTTATCCAGACTCATGTAAGCCATAAACATCTCCCGTGCTTCGGCAAACTCACGAATACTCCGAAAACAAACAGCCTGCTGATAAACTGCTTCGTTTCGCCAAGTTGATTGTGGAGCCTCTTCGAATAATTTGTCATAACCTTCAATTGCTTTTGTATATTCTCCGTCTAGTTGGTGTAGACGGCCAATTTGGTACAGAGCATCGGCTTGGGCAAACTTATTTCCGGTTAAGTTTTCGGACAGCTCGCGGTAAGCGAAAGTCGCATTAGGATAATTTCGCATTCTTATCCAGCCTGCAGCGATGTTCTGATAGTCTTGTACTACTCGATCTCGCTGCCCCATTTGGTAAAGATCTGCTGAGGTAACCAATCGACCAGCTCTTCTCATGGCCATGGCTTTGGAGTTGGTGTACTTAGAAACATCATCCTGATCTTGCTGAATCATAGTCAATGTCTGACGGGATTTTTTGAGTAACGTTTCAGCTTCTCCCGCTTCGTAAGTCCCCTCATAGTCTTTCGCAACCTGCACAAAAGCTCCCCAACCACCTGCATTTGTATAATCGTAGAGCTGATAAAAATACAAGTTGCCAACCTTAAACAGTGAACGAGAAGCAAGATCATGACTTGGAAATTTATCAACTAGCATTTCATAATTTTTAATAGCCTCTTCAAAATCTCCTAGCCCAACGTAAGCTTCCGCTACCTTATACAAGGCTTGCACTGCCGCTTCCTGACTGTCGGGCGTATCAACTAAACTACGGTTCCGATAGATCCGTAATTGTTCCTGAACCTCTTGTCGGTTCCGCCGAATAGAGGAAATACTACTTGCAGCCTGACTTCCTAAGTATCCAGTAGGTGCGATGTCTACCACTGCCTGATAATGGATAATCGCATCATCCAGTTTCTTTCTTGTTTTGTGAATTTCAGCAATTTCGTAGTGGGCTCGTTGCTTGAGATCCACAACTGTCTTGCTAGTTTTAGTTGATTCAGTAACTTCACCGTAGTTACTGATGGCTTCGTCATATAGTTTGTTTTGGCGGTTTTTCAGTTCATCTGCCCGCTTTTTATCGCTCTCAATCAAATCTTTATTGACCTGAATTAACTCGGCCAGTTCAACCTTCCGGTCAGCATTACTAATTTTAACGCTGAGTGGCACACACCCAATCAGTATTGTCATCACGATAAGTACGATCGGAAGTAGCCGAACCGTTAACTTTTTCATCAAAATCTTCGCAGTGAACCCCCAGTTCTTTAATGGGGGGAGCAAACTGCGCCTCCTTTTTTTAGGTTAAAAAGCGTTGATAGCGTATAATTCTCTCGTAACTCGATGACTGGGAAAAACACCTTTTCCTCCTTCCCTTTTTGCCTGATAACTGGAAGCGTTACTTGTCTGAGGTTGTTGCGACAGTTCAGAGATGGGCGCGTAAAATTGCGAGCCAAGGCCGAGAAAACTTTGAATCCCAAGGAACTCCCTCACTAATTCTTTATTTAGAACATAACTCAGAAACGTTCTCGTTTGAGGGATTAATTAGTTAATTTTCGCTAAGCTATTATTATATCGTATTCCAAGAAATTGGCTAGGCTTTTCTGTCATTGTTAGATAACGGAAATAAAATTGATTCTGGAAAAACTATTCTTTCCGTTCAAACCGAACGGTAATTTCTCCAGACTGATCTTGTTGAGGCAGATGATCAGGTAATTTATTGAAGATAAACTGAGCAACGAAACTTTGAGCCTTCTGTCTTAGTTCACCTGCACGATTTTCTATCACCTTGACTTTATACACCGTGCCATTGGGTTTTACCGAAAAAATAAGCCGAACAATACCACCTTGAACTTGGCCAGCAACTGTTGATAATGTCGGTTGATAACGAATACCTCGGCCTTTGACTTCACCTTCGATGCTATAAGGTAGAACACCAGATACTTTTTCAGATTGGCTTTTCCTTTGTCCTTCGGAAGCTACTTTACCAGAAAATAACTGATTGTCTCCAGCAGTGCGAAGTATTTTCCCTGTGGAATCAGTCATACCAACAGGTTCTGAAACTGACTGATGACCAAAATTACTGGTAAAAGCTTTTGTATGAACAGTAGCATCGATATCTGTTTCATCACTACGCTGTTTTCGACCTTTTGGAATGCTCTTATCAATCCATTGTTCAGAAGCCTGAGATCGAATTTGTCTTAAATTTGGCAAATTAGAACTGCCGACATGGCTACTGAGAAAACTATCCAGATTTTGTAAAGATTGTAACGGTGGCAAGTCGACCGGTGTTGTTTCTGGTTCTGGTATGAAAGAGGTAATTGTTTCATTGATTTTCTTTTTTTCTGCTTTATGTTGAAAAATTTCAACTTGATAGGTTGTTTCCTCAATTTTAAGCGATGGTGGTTGATAAACTAACCAAGCAAAAAATAGAATGACGGCTAGATGCTCAACAATTGCCAATGGCAAAAAGAGACTGAATTTAGGCATTAAACTTGTTTCTCAGGATGAGTAGTCCAATTCCGGACTTTTTCATATTTTTCCTGGAATAACTTATATTCTTCTGTTACCAAGAATCGAATTAACGACATTCCGTGCCGCTCTAACTCAGTCAGCAGGTTTTGCGCCTTTCGGTTAAAATAATGGTAAGCTATTAGTGTTGGCAAGGCAACGATTAACCCGGCTGCCGTTGTCAGCAATGCCCCCGAAATACCGTCGGCAATATCTTGCAAATGTTTGCCAGTTTGATCGCCTCGCCAAAGAGCTTGGAACGAAGCAGTCATGCCCAAAACAGTCCCCAATAAACCCGTGTACATTGATACGCTGGCCAACATTGCCAAAGTTTTCAAATGGCGCATAATAGGAGGTCGTTCTAGTCGAACAGCAGTATTAACTGCCGATTTCAGCTCTTTTTCGCCATAATCACGATTAACAATACCCGCTCTCAGAATATTGGTTAATGGAGAGGGGACTTTCTCACACATCTGAATTGCTGTTTCGGGTTTTCCATCGACGAGTTCAGCGTAGATGCTCTGAGTTACGTAAGCCGATGGAATTACTCGTTTGCGACGTAAATAGTGAGTCCTCTCAAAAATGAGCGTATGCGACCAAACAGAAAAAAAGATTAGGGCTGCTAAAAGGTAACCTCCACCAGCTAGCCGTTCCAATCCCTGTAGTATATGGTCGAGTATTAGCACTGTTCAGAATCCAGTCTAAGTATCATCAAAAAATTAGCTCAACCCCAAGGTCTAAGTAGTTACCACGAAGGGGATAATGGGGCAGAAGTACCGTCTTTCCAGCTACATATGCGCCCCCAACAAAGGCGCTTAAATGTTGGCCAATACTCTTTTTTATTTTTCCTTTTAAATGAATCAAGTTAGGCAATTTGGCCAATGGTTTTGCTTCTGTATTTCCCAATGCCAAACGGCTACTTGAGTCGATCTGAATTGCAGTTTTTAATTCGATCTCTAGAATACTAAACAACCAATAGTTACAATGAATATAGATACGGTTTTTGGCTTGGTAAGGAACATAAATCGATTGTAAATCTCTCTGGTAAGAAAATTGAATTTTCCCACGAGTTGAGAACTGTAGGTCACCTGATAAAATCAGGCCATAACGATTCATCATTTGAGCAGAATTAACCGGTATCCACTCCAAAGACTTTGACACGTCTCCTATCGACTCATCCATTTTTGCCAAATTATTGCTTTCAGCCAAGTAAATCAAATCGTTTATTTGGTTAGCGAATGTACTTAAACTGAGTTCAACTTTCTGTCCTCGATTGTAGGTTAAGTCCAATTTTTGCGACCAGCTTTTTTCTGGGTTTAAAAAGGGGTTTAACCGGACATAGTTATTATTTAGGTAAAGCTCGGAGATCGAATACTGGTAAATTTTTCGTTTTCCCTCCAAATTCAACCGCCACTGTTTACTAAGTTGAGTCGTTATAGTTAGCATGCCACTCGGCTGCAGTCTGGTATACTCAACACGGTTTAAAATGTCATATTCGCTAGTGCTTTGTGTATTAATCGGTTCCAAGTAACGAAAACTAACAATACCAGCCTCAATACCGATAACAAACGGCCCTACTTGAGTAAATTGATCTTTAGCATAAAATTCCAATAAGGTAGACGAACTTCTGTTATTTAGATTTATTGACTGCCCTTCGATAGCAGATAGATATTGTGCCTTGAACCCAAAATGAAACGGATTTGCCAAATTCAAAAAGTGGCTTCTGATGTTTAAGTTGAGCCGAAAATCCGTAGCTCGATCGTTCAAAGCACGCGTCGCTGTCTTAACACCGAGTGCTTCTAGCCAACCATTAGCTGTCAACTGTGTTTTGTCAGACAGCGAGTGGTGGAGGTGCCAATTGGACATAAGTCGTTGTAAATTGTAGATATTAGTTGATTCGTTTGATTCACCCAATGAATTGATGTCTAATCTAGCTATTTCAGGTATGTTCATTTCCGAAGTGGCTAATGGCCATGGTAAATCCCTCATCGACATTTGTGCTGATAAGACCATTTGGCTTAATGGGTGATAGTTTAAATTCAACCCTGCTTTTAGGTTCATGTCCGCTCCCTGATTACTTTTTCTCGAGTCATCTAAATCTTGATAGTTAAATTGTAAATAACCATCTCCTTTTTGAGCGGAACCAGCTAAAAGTGTTTCAAAGTATGGGGCAATAGGAATACCGGGGGAAGAAGTAACCAATATGGTATAATTTTTGGGAGAGATATGGTGTGGTCGATCTACTTTTTGCGGTGTATAGATCGGAGGCAGATGCCATAATCGCTCTTTAGCGTATAAGCCTAGGACGGCCTGTATACTGTGACGGAGTTGAGAGCTCAATTTCTCTCTTGATTGGAGTTGAATTTGGGTAGTATCAATAATACCGATGGTTTGTTCGTCTAGGCGAATTTGCTCCTTATCATCTAAATTTTGCCCCTTTACTAATAACAAGAAAAAAGAAAAAAAAGCAGTAAAAGCCAGAAAAAATTGACAATTCTGAAACTGAAATGAAGGTATCGTCATTTATAGTAGTTAAACACAGGTTTTCTAGAATTTATCGCTCCGGGTTACTGTGTTCTTCGCAAAAGTTCCTGATACATCTTAGCTGCGTATTGATGTAACTGCTCCCAATTCTTTTTTTGATTAACATTGACGGACGAAATGTAAGTTTGATAAAGGCTAATTGCATCTTCATAGCCATCCTTGGCTAGAAAATCCTTTTTCGCTTTTGCGTAGGCATCTGCCGCTCGTATAGCAGCGTGAAGGGCTGTAAGTGGGTTATGTTGTTCTCTGAGATGGCGCACTCGCAAATAAGTGGAGCCGGCTTCGTAGTGTTGACCATTTAAACTAAGTGTTTCGGCTAACCGTAACTCAGCATCAATAACAATCTCGACCGGGTACTGATCAGTACCACCATCACGAATTGTAGTATAAGCCGAAATTGCCGATGCGTATTGTTTTTGGGAACGATAGACGTGGCCTAGCAGTAGCTGAGTCATCTTTGATTGTTTTGATTCACTGTACTGGTTGAGAATCTTTTGGTAAATTTCGGCCGCTTTGTTCCATCTGAGTAATTCTTGATTACAATTTCCGGCAAGCAACAAAGCTTGTGGAGCATCGTTACTTTTGGGGTACTGCCTCGCTACTACCAGAAAGGCATCAATTGCCTTCTCCAGATTTCGGCCGGGATTTTTTTTATTATACCAAGTATAACCAGCTTCGTAGCGAGCCGTAGCAGCCAATTTGCTTTTCTCTGATACTTTCTGAAAAGCAGATATAGCTTGCTTGAACGAGCCAATTTCCAAATAGGATTTGCCAATATGATACTGTGCCAAAGAAGAAGATTCCGAGTTTTCATATTGTTCGATGACTTTCTGAAACTCAGAAATAGCCCTACTATAATTTTTTTCGGTAAAATAGAAGCGACCGATGTGAATTTGAACGTCGGGTGCCAAAGCACTACTTGGATAGTATTTAATAAGCTGTTGATAAGCGTGGAGTGCTTGCTTATTATCACCTTGATCTTCGTAGGCGGTAGCAATACCGTATTGTGCATCATCAGCCCAAACGCTCTTGGGATAATGTTCAATTACTTTTCCATAACTTTGAATCGCGTATTGATAATTACGCAAATTAACATAACTCTCAGCCACGTAGTACTGGGCTTCTGGTCTTAAGTCAAACGACTTCTCTACACCAGATTGGCCAGTTTCCACCTTGAGGTTTGGGAAATTGTCGATAACCCGTCGATACTCTGTAATTGCATTAGTATATTTTCCCAATTTGAAATAGGCGTTGGCAATACCAAAAATAGCTTTTGGCTCTAATTGAGAAGCAGGAAAGGCTTGCAACTGTTTCCGAAAAGCTGAAACAGCATCGCTGTAACGCTCCAATTTGTAATAAGCCCAGCCAATTTGATACTGAGCATCATCCCGCCAATTGCTACTTTCGTATGTTTGTAACAATTCGGAAAAAGTTTTGATTGCTTGTCGATAATGTTTTAAATTGCTCTGAGCAACGCCTTGGTGATATTGTGCTTGATCTGAGTAATTTCCAGACGGATACTTTTGTATCATCTCTCGCCAAATCATTATAGCCTGTTCATACAATTTATTTCGCTGTTTACCCTCAGATAACACTGCTTCTGAAAAATAAGTCCAACCAATACCGAATCGATATTTCTCGGCCCAAACTTTATCTGCTCCTTTCTTTAATAGATCCTGATATTTTTGTCTAGCTGACTGATAGGCCGAAGCTGACCCTTCTTGCCAATAAGTGCTTTCAGCAATAAAAAACTCAGCTTGTTGGAGAAATTGACTGTCTGGGTATGTTTGAACTAAAGTGTTGCAGGTTGCAATGACATCACTGTAATTTTCAGCTTCGAATAAGGCTCTAGCTTTCCAATATAAGGCCTCATCGGCTGAAGCAGTTGGAAGGTCACGATCAGCCAAAGTAGAGAAATATCCATCAAAAGCCGATGCACTATCAGAATACTGCCGCAGATTAAAATAAGACAGTCCTAGATGATACAGAACATAAGGTTTTAAATCAGTTTCGGGTGCCGACACCAAAAGGTTTTTGAGAACTGAGGCAGCACTTTGATAATCCCTTAGTTCAAAGTAGCTGATAGCAATTTGGTATTGAGCATCGTCCTCATAAGGAGAATTCCCCCCCACTTTGTTGTAATTAAGAATAGCTGAGTTAAACTCTCGAGATAGCCGAAAACATTCGCCCATCCTAAAGCGAGCAGCATCACTCAATTCTGATTTGAGATTATCAGCCACCAATTTGAAGGCTACTTTAGCTTCGGTATAGCCTTTCGAATCAGTCAAGCCCTTGTCAAAATAGACCATGGCAATACCATACTGAGCATTGTCAGAAACAGCACTATCTGGATAGAGGCGAATTACTTTTTGATATTCGTGAACCGCTTCATTTCCCTTGCCCTCTTCTGCTAGAATCTCGCCGATCCAGTATTGTGCCTCGGCCGATATAGACGTTTTTTCACTTTCGTGTAACAAGTATGCAAAAGTATCTCTAGCTTCATTCATCATCTGTTGCTGAAAGTAACATTCACCCAAGCGGAATCGTGCATCAACAACGTATTGTTTTAATAATCCTTGTTTTTGATGACTATGGTCCTGATATTTAGCAATAAATTGCTCGAATTCAACTTGGGCGCTTGGCCAATCGTAAATCTGAAATAAGGACTCTGCCGCCCTGTAAGTCGCTTCGATCGTTGCATAGTGATCGGGATATTGTTCGACAAAAGACAATAATTGATCATGAGCTTGCTTAAACTTCTTTAACCTGTAATCGACCCAAGCAGTCGAATATAAAGCATCTGCTGATTGGTTTGCTTGGGGGTAGTCCTTGAGAACTTGGTCGTAGTATTCACGAGCTTTTTGATATAAGCCTAATTTTTCATAAGACTCACCGGTTAGATAGATTGACTCTGCAATAACATCTATCGAAAATGAATTGACATCTTTACTTGCAGCCTCCCAAAACTCCTGAAAACCTTTGATCGCTTCAGTGTATTTACCTTGCCGAAACCAAGCGGTTGCTATGCCTCGAACTGCATCTAGACGGAGTGAACTGTTGGGATGCTCAGCAGTCAATCGCTTGAAATTTTGGATGGCGACATCATACCGTTCTAGGTTAAGTGCTGATTCACCGATCAACAAACGAGCATCGTCATAATTTTCACTATCAGGGTATTTCTGAATAAAGGTTTCAAATTGGTCCTTGGCAACCGTATAAGCTCCTTTTTCGTATAACTTATAGGCGAATGTGTAGTCCTCTCGTTCACCAGCATCAACAACAGGCACACGGAATAGACCCAAGCATATGATTACCAAAGAACAAAATACAAAGTTGGAAGTTAATTGGTAGCTGTAAGACAGTATTTTGGAATATCTGATCATACGATTGTCGGTGGGAATGACAGCCAGCATAGGCTTGCTAGTTGCTCCGCGCTCTGCAGAAAACTGAGCCTATTATATCACTGACTTTTCGTCTTTTCAACTTCAGCAATACAATTCAGACTAATTGTACCTAAAAAATGATACGAGACGACATAAAGAAATATTATACTTGAAGAGATTGAGGCTAGTAAATTTCAAAAGAAATAAGAGACATGCTAATTTAGGTAGTAGTGTAGTCCTCTTCAGCTACGACTGTCTCGGTTTCAACTTCTAAATCTACAGCCTCAATCGCTTTGATGTCGCTTTCGGTTTGAACAAAGTTACCATCGGCATCTCGGGTCGTTTCATTGTTAGTTAAAGGATCAAAACTTTTGACAAATTGGCCATCAATAAAAAGTGTAACTTCACTGGTTTCTTCACTGACCACGATAGCGGCCATAACCTCATCCAAAGATGAGGCGTAAAGCGCCGCATTATGCCGAGCGCTACCTTTGGTTAGCCGCTCGACCTTCTGGTAAACACGGTAGGTTCTCACTCCTTCTACCATCATGCAAGTTCGAAATGCAACCCCTTGCAAGTCAATTAATAAGGCACCGTCTCGTTCTTCATGACCAGTTACTTTACCCGTTTCGTCTCGCAAAAATGTTTTTTCACCCATAAAAGCTAAGACTTCATTTACTTTGGTTGAAAAAATATGAGGCAAGTAATCAATTCCCTTATATTTGCTTTGATCTAGGTGTTCTAACTGCCCATCATGAAATTCCGAAAAATTGTTCCCTACCATATTCCGATAATCGGCCAATACAACAAATAACCCTCTGTTTTTTTCCATTCCCCGACTGGACATGGCAAAATGACGAGATAGGGAATACAATTTATTGATGTAAAGTTGAATCAGATCTTTTCTATCAGCTTGTAATTTTTCAACTTGAGTCCGATTCAAACCAAGTTCTTTGATTGTGTCTTCAACAACACTATCAACGTCAGTTTTTGTTTGCTCTTTAATTTCCTCCAGCTGAGTCTCCAGAACTTTATAATTCTCGGATAATTCTGTTAGATTGGTTGAACGCTCTTCCAGTTCTTCTTGCTGCTCTATTTTGACTTCTACTAATTGTTCTTTTTCTTGTGCTAACGTTTTAATTTCTTTTTCTAATTCGCGGCAACGTGCCTGAAGATGATTTTGCTCAGTCAGCAGATTGCGGTACTTTTGTCCGCTCAAAATTTTAAACATTACGATCACTCCTTGTTCTTTTCCCGAAAAAAACAAACACAAGTAACAAAAATGAAATTACAACACTCGCAAGCAGGTAGTAGTAGACTGCATAGAAAGCTCGGAGTTCTCGTTTAGCTAGTTTATAGGTTTCGCTACCTCTTTCTGATTTATCTAAAGCCTTTTGCCAATAGTTTTTTGCAACGGCAGACTTTTTTACTCTTTTTGCTAATTCGGCCATTACCGCGAAATAGGTAACTGGCAAATCAGCCTGAACCATCGTGTTAAAAAAAGAATCGTATAACATTTTAGTAAAGGAATCAGAAAGTAATGGGAATTCTAGATTATGATCAATCCCATTTTGGAAAGCTTGAATCGCATCTTGGTATTGAGATAAATCATAAAGCATCTCCGCCGCTTGAAAATAAGTCTTTTCTACTAATCTTAGGTCTGCAACAACTGGTTTATTCCCTTGATAAACAAATTGTTGCAGACCATAGTATTGTTGCTGGCTTTTTGCTAGAACTATATATGACTTTCCTATTTCTAAGTAACCTTTATTCCAGTGATCAAACAAGTATTGATTCGTATTTACCAACGTTTTCTGATAGCCAGCACCCAAAATTTCATCCAGGACAGGGCTAACATTTTCTGAAGATTCAATCTTTCCTTGCACAGAAATTGGTTTCAGCCGATAGTTGATCGAATTTTGTCGACCAAACTGTATTGAGATTTTAGGCAAGACCAACTGTTGAAGTTGATAGCCCGACTTGTGTAATTCGACTGAATGAGCAAGTAAGTCTAAATTTTGTGTAAGCCGAAGTTCAGTTTGACCAATTTCCTCTCCGGCCATTATCACCGAAACTCCAGCCGGCTCCCCCCAAATCTTAACCATAGCTGGCAGCTTGAACAATACGCTTTCTAGATCACCTGTTGGTACAAAAATTCCCGAATGCGAAAACTGGGATAAAAGTGTTTCATAGACTTCATAAACTGTCAATTGACGGTTGTCATCACTATCCGCAGCAGATGGGTCATCTAAAATTTTTTTAAATTGGGAGGTTAGGTTAGTACTTGAGACAATATTATTTTCCGAATAACCAAAAATCGAAACAATGGCTGATTGACCCAGTAGCTGACGGTTAGCATAAAAGGCCTCTAGATTTTTAGATTTGGTGGTACAATCAAGCAGAACAACCGAATCAATTCCTTTCAACCACTGATTTATTCGTTGGCCACTTATTAACTGCTCATCTGCCAAAACAAAATAGATCTGGTTGTTTGCAGTCGGTTTAGTAATTTGACCTCGGAATAGGAGAATGAGTTGGTCTTCCGTCCCCAACAACCCGCTAATTTTTGTGATGGTCTGTTTAATATTATTTTCTTGGCATTCGTCTCCTGTTATATACAAAAAATGGGAATCCTGATTAATAATTGATTGAAATTCTTTTATAAAGGTAGTTCCGGCAAAATCGTCTGTCGTATCCACCACCACCCACCACAGTTCATCAGTATTTTTGTCAGCATAACAATAATTATAATTGCAGATAACATTACAAACAGTCAGAATACTTGTGTAAAAAATAATGTGGTATGCTAACAAACATTTCATGTTTTAAATAAACAACACATAAGACGAAAAGCAAAAAATACCACCAGTGCAGAACAGCTATATCCAACTGTAAGTTGTGAGAATTATTCGGCTTGAATACCCGCTTCTAGCACAGGGCTAGACCGTGGATCTAGTACTTCGTCAACACCATAGAACTGCTCACTATTTCGGTTGTTGCTTTGTTCAACATTTGCCGATTTTTTGTTACCTCGAATGAAATTGTCTCGTAATCTACCTCCTTCGTAAACAGCCCACCCGCTATTACTTGTAATATTGTTAGCGGTAATTTCTGGTTCGGCAGAAGCATAACAGACGATACCATCTTGATAATTTGTAGATATTTCATTATGGTGAATGTCAGGTCGGGCATCATCTTTGCAAATGACACCATACTCATTCGCTTGAAGTCGGTTGTAGCTGATTTCGCTTTCAGTTCCCTGGTCACATTGAATACCAGTACCGTTTTTATTGATTTCGTTTTGGGTAATAAAGGGCGATGTATTTTGACATAAGATGCCAATTTGATTCTCGATGATCAGGCATCTTTCGATATGGACAGAATCAGACTGACAGGTGAGAGCTGTTGACGAATGTTGCAACCGACAGTAGGTCAGACGGGCGTTGGGACTAGTTGATGCGATCTGGATGCCGATCCAATCTCCCGCTTCTGGTTGTTCAGATTCATCTTCGGTGCCTAAAGAACCGAAAACAATCATCTGCTCCATGTTACCTTCTGCATAAAAAGAACCGCGAACGATCAATTGATGTGTACCAATCAAAGGATCAAAACCTATAACGCTGCCAGGCTTTATGGTTAAGGTAATACCTTCTGGTACAATCACATCACCCGTAACTTGAATTACACCAGCCCAGACTTCACTTTTCTCAAGTTTTCCCGATTTTTGGAGCGGTTGATTACGAGTACCTATTTTCGAATTTGTGACACCAGCACAACTTGAAACAATACAAAGTAGACTAAGAAGAAATAAGACGCATTTTGCCTTAGAAAATCGGGAACGTATGGGGGGTTGGCTTGACTGGTACTGCTTGAATAGAAGAACCAATGGTATCATTTGATAAGGAATCGGATAACACCGCGGGGAGAACGGCCATCGATAGGATTCAAATATTGACGCATACCTTCGAGATCGTCCAGAGGTTTTCCGTTGGATTGAGTCAGTAGTGGACTAGTCCCTGTTAGGGCTTTAACCCGAATTTCGCTGGTGCCTGCCTTTACTGCACGAAACTTAGCAACAGCAACGATTTGACCTTCGTGGCCTATAGTAATTGGCTTTTGACCTCTAGTCAATGTTAGGGCAATTTGCATTTGACCTGCTTGCGAATCCAAATTTAGATCGTGAAAAACTGGAAGACCCGATTTAGCAAATTTGGTGTCTGAATGAGACTCCACGCCAAGTGGAAAAAAGCGACTTCGATTGTATTCTAATTCCAAAGCAATACCAAAAAGACCAGTTACATTTTTTAATCTAATATGAAGAATCATCTCATCGCCGACTTTGTAGGAAGTCTGTGGACTATCAATACTGAGTAGTGGCATTCCAACCGGATCGAGTGTAATGTTGGCCACTACCGTTTCATCCCCAACATAATCGACAACTTGCCTACCGGCCATGACCAGTTCCCCAAATTCGTATCCTTTAATGTCGACGACCCTTCCATCACCCATTGGCACTTTCAATTTTGCAATGTGAGAATGACCAGCCTTCAAAGAAAAATTTTTGGTAACTGGAGGGTCAAATATGTGCTCTTCGCCATAACGGTCAATACGTAAAACCTCAATCACGATTTCCAGATTTTGGTAAGATAATTGCAAAACAAATATCATTATTTACAGAGTTAGACTTTCAAGAAACTTAATATCATTTTGAAGCTCAGGCAAATCAAGATTCTGCGGTTGAAGTCTCAGGAGCATTGAAAGTGATTGCAGTTT
>CAYVHK010000020.1:29899-35438 GCA_964451145.1 uncultured bacterium
TTTGGTAAGATAATATCTCTTCATAGGAAGAAGGGGCAAACATTATCTGCATTGAAGTAGTTTCGGTTGGCCGAACAAGTTCCACATCGTAGTTCCGCTCACAACCTAGTAAGAAAATGAGCGTTATACAAGAAAACATTTGTTGAGAAAATGTCAAAGCCAAACGATTCATCAAAAAATCCCCGTATCTTTTATTTCAAAATAACAAATCGACGCTGAGCAGAAAAACCATCAGATTCGTTCCCTTGGGAATTGGTTTCCGCCAATAAATGATAAAAATAGACCCCACTTGAAACCAATTCCCCGTTTGTATTTTTGCCATCCCAGTTAAGTGATCTCGATTGATCAATATAGTATCCAGCCTTTTTATGACCAAGGTCGAAAACTCGAATAGTTTCTCCTTTTTGATTATAAATCCGTATTGTTACTACTGCCGATTGAGATAACTGGTAGGGAATCCATGTTTCGGGGTTAAAAGGGTTAGGATAATTGGGCAAAAGTCTACTAATGCTTGGAACCACGGTAGTTTTTGCCTGATTAATCATTTGTTCCAAAACAAACATCAGTTCAGTATTGCCATCTATTTCTTTGAGTTTTTGGTACAGGTTTGCGTAAATCTTCCAGTCTCCAGTCGTAACCATCGGACCAAACCAATCACTTAATTCTGCTGGAGCTTTTCCTAAACGGGTATTTCTCCAGTTTTGGCTAATGGGCACAATATCGTCTTGGTTAATAACACCATCTCCGTTGGCATCAGCAGAAGTTGCCATTTTCTCCTTCCAAGCTATGGCCGGCTGTAACTTCCAGCTATGGTCTCCCTTATCCCGTATTGGACCAACACTGCCCCAAAACTGTCCAATCGGAAGTACGTCGAAAACATCAACTTTACCATCCCGATTGGTATCACCAGGCCAAACTATCAGACCCGTACGGAACACAATATCGCTGGCTTCAACATATTTACCAGCCATATCTTCGATTACGCTACTGACACTAATGGTAATTTTTTCTTCTTGGCGAAAGATTGACTTAGGATCAAAGAAAACTAGATTAGATCCTTCAATCTTGAACTGAACTTGCTGATTGGAATAAACTTTGACTGACTGATCAGGTAATGTTCCACGAACCTGAATGCTAAATGGTGTAATAGTTTCTTTTCGAAGTTGGGAGAAGGTTGGCATTCGTATCCGAATTTTGGTAGTCACCGCAACATTATCTGATCGGTTCGGCTCAACTAATCGCCAAATTTCGCCTTGTTGCTGGATACCAGCGACCTCTTGTTGGATATTCCAGAATAAAATCGTTCCATCGCGTGAGCTAGAAGCTAGAATATTAGTACCATCGTTTCGTGCCGTAAAAGTTAATCCAGTAACAGTATCAGTATGACCACGAAGCAACTTGGGACCTTTTTGCAAATTTGCATAATTCCACACCCAAACAGCATCACCAATTCCAGCCGCGAAAAAACGACCATCTTTGGATATGCATACCGCTCGAACGTTTCCTGAAGATATGTTGCGATCGACATTCAGCTGTCCACTTCGACCAACTTTTCCACCAGTCAAAACTTCCCAAGTTTGAACAGAACCATTTTCTAGTCCGACTACAAATCGATTATCACCTTTTACTGGACTAAAAACTACTTTTGTCAAAGCACCGCCAGCTGGCACAGTTATGATTTCTTGTAATCCATTTTTGTCTGACAAGCTAAAGAGTGCAATCCTTCCATTCACAGTGACCACAACCATCAATGTTCCATCGTAGTTGAAATCGACATCTTGAACAGAAATGTTCACGAACATATCATCGTTACCAAAAGGACTGCCCCCTTTTCGTCGGAGGCGTAAACTACCATCGTTAGCCACCGAAGCAATCCAATCTTTCTGAGAAGAAAAACGAACTGAGTTGAGGCTGGATAAAGGTGGATGGACATTACCAAACTGACCATTAATATTTTTAGGGGGATCAGCAGATATGTCAGTTACTTCGACTTGATTTGTTTTTGTGGCAACAGCCAAATCCAAGCCTGCCGGGGCATAATCAAGACCAACAATTGGGCTAGGAGAAGTCAATGTCAAAATCGGGGCTAAGGTTTTCTGATCCCAGACTACGATTTTTTGCGATTGATAGGCCGCAGCGAGTTTACCATTTGGTTGGTTGGGGAAACTAATATCGAGCACTTGAGAGTAAAAATCATTAAAGGGCAACACTGTACGAATAGGGACTTCCGCCACACCGATCTCAAAATGTGTCAATGCTTCACCAAAAGGGTTATTATCCATACCAACAATGAGTTCAGTAGTATAAGGGTGGAAAGCCAAGGATGCACCATCGGCAACCAAATCTCTCTTCAAAATTTGAGGTGGTTTTGGTGTTGCGTCTGAGGTGTAAAGTTCCCAAACTCTCAGCGTTTTATCTGTGATATAAGCCATCAAATTTTTCTGGCTTATATGAAAGGTTAAATCATACAATTTCTCCGCGCCTAACTGTTGCCAAAACTGTGGTTTAGGATTTTTAACTTCCTGGATATAAATGTCAGAGGTGTTACTGTCGGCATTATATGTGCCAACAAATAAAAACTTGCCATCATGGTTGTAACTAATTTTCTGGATCTCAGCCTTACCATAAGTTCCCTTTTGAATGCCGCGAAACACAGACTCGTTCACACCTTTACGCCATAAGTGAACTTCTTGCGTCGTTGCTACCGCCAACATCTGGTCATAACCAGTCGGAGCGGGATCGAACTGGAGATCTTTGACAGCTCCTTCTAAACTCAGAACTTGAGATTGAGAGAAAGTTGACGGCCTATTTTTAGCTTCACCAGCCTTTTTTTCCACGGAATAAATATAGATGACACTTGCCGCACGATTTTTGTCTTGCCGATTTTCAGTTGATGCAACTATTAACCAGTTACCATCAGCACTTACTGTTACTGAATCAATTGTTTCTTCTTGAACTAAAATTGGTACGTCGATCTCTTGCCGAGGGTTGGTTAGATCAGTAAGCTTTAAGCCTCCGTCAGTTGCTAAAGCAACTAGTCGGTCAGAAACAAAAGCCAAGTCATTGATATAATCCTCTTGCCTATAAAAACCAATCTGTTGTCCATTTTGGGTATCAATCAAACGTAAGCCAATAGCGGTCGCAACCGCTAGGCGCTTACCATTGGGTGAATATGCGACCCGACGAATAGTGCCATAGCCAATGCGGTCGATGGCTCCCGTTGGCAAAAAACTGTTGGCTTCAACTAAACAAACCCACACTAATAGAAATACGACAGAATTAAAGACTTGTCCAATAAAACGGTTGAATTGATTCAAATTCACTAGAATGGATTTCACCTAACTGTTTTTTGTTTCAAATTTGTTCACCATGACCACTATTCTATTCTCTAGGCAGGAAACATTTAGATCTCACAAAGCTCGTCTTATACTCAAAGCGAATTGAATCCGGACTTCCTAACTATCGGCCAATAATTTAGCACAGGTGATAGAATGTGTCAACCGTGAAGCCTAATCAGACTTAAAATCGAATTGACTTGAAGGATTCGATTTGTTGCTGAATTGCTTTTTCTGTTGGTAGACGTTCTGCACTAGAAGCCCCATAGAATCCGACCACACCTTCCGTATGGTCCAGTACATATTGAGCGTCTGGTGGCTCAGCGATAGGGCCACCGTGGCAAATAACCAAAATTTCTGAATTTACACCTTTTGCCGCATCATGTATGGACTGCACTTTTTGAGCAGCTTCCTTCAAAGTCAATGCAGTGTGAGCACCAATTGAACCTTTTGCAGTTAAACCCATGTGTGCCACCAAAATGTCGGCACCAGCATCAGCCATCTGTTCAGCCTCCGTTTCGTTGAAAGCGTAAGGAGTCGTCAGCAGGCCTTTGTGGTGGGCCTGATTAATCATTTCTACCTCTAAGCCATAACCCATTCCAGTCTCTTCTAGATTTTGGCGAAAGATACCATCAATTAAGCCAACAGTCGGGAAATTTTGCACTCCTGAAAAGCCGACATTTTCTACTTCTTGCAAAAAATTGCTCATAATACGGAACGGATCAGTACCACACACGCCAGCCAAAACAGGCGTTTTCGTGACCACTGGCAAAACTTCACTTGCCATTTCTATTACGATGCTATTAGCATCACCATAAGGCATCATACCAGCTAAAGAACCACGTCCTGCCATTCTAAACCGACCAGAATTATAGATCACGATTAAGTCAATGCCACCGGCTTCTTCACACTTTGCGGAAATACCCGTACCAGCACCTCCTCCAACAATCGGTTGCCCAGAGTCAATATTGGTTCGTAACCGTTCCAAAACTTGTTGTCTTGTAAACTGCATTCTTTAAATCGCTCCTTATTTTTTGCAAATTGTTTTTTTGAAAAATACTCAGACGATTGCCTCGTTTTTTCAACTAATTAAGGTAATAACTCAATCTATTTAATTCAGATAAAAGTAGAAATAGACTTTTAACAAAAAGACAGATCTGCGAAAACAGGCAGTAAGTCTTTTGTTGGAAGGATAATTTAAACATCCTCTAACTTAATTACTCCTAAGATAAAATATATCATACGGTTTTAGTCAAGAGGTATTGAAAAATGCTGGGTTTCTGCCTTATTAACCACTTTCTCACAGATCGGAAAAATTTTGACAGTGCTTAGCGCCTATGATACAGTTCTCAGCACCTATGCTAGAATCACTGACTAGTTGCAAGCAATCAAAAATGGGCTTCACCCCAGAACAAATTAAATCTTTCCAAAAATTGGATTACCCGGCAGATTTGTACCAATTTAACAAAGTGCCAAACAGTATCGAGGGTGGTTTTGATAAAGTAACCTCGGAACACATTGAATCCTTTCATCATCATGGTTATCTAGTAGTTAATGATGCTCTTGACCTAACCGAGGTACAACAAGGAAAGCAGGGTATTCACAACCTAATAAACCAAAAACACCCCGCATTCCAAGGTATTCAGATTGAACCCCGACTGATCAAGGAGGGGGGCAATCTTACACAAAATCAACGTATTCAGTCAGTCCGAAAAGTCTTTAATTTTTTGGAGACTGAACCACTACTCAAAAACCTGTTTTATGCACCAAAACTACTGAAAGTGGTTACAGAAATAGTCAATGATTATCCCGTTTATTTACAAGATATGGCCTTACTAAAGCCTGCTGGTTTTGGCACTGAAAAACCATGGCACCAAGATTGTGCTTATTTCAATTTCTCTTTGGATGTTACAGTAGTCGGAGTTTGGATTGCTCTAGATGAGGCAAAACCTGAGAATGGTTGCATGCATATTATTCCCGGTTCGCATAAAAAACCAACAACCCACTTCAAAAAACGAGACTGGCAGATCTGTGACACTGACATTGAACATCAGAACGCCGTTACGGAGGAAGAACACCAGTGGCTGTTCTCCGTCATCTACTCGTCGCCCCTCAGCCCAACCGGTCCTTCGGAACGCTGTGGCGCGAGAGGTGGTGTCCCCGTCGTGATCGAATTCAGCACCCCGCCAAAAAAGGTTGTACTC
>CAYVHK010000020.1:35448-38866 GCA_964451145.1 uncultured bacterium
CTGACATTGCACGTCAGAACGACGTTGTTGTTCCTCTAAAACCGGGTGGTGTTTTGTTTTTTCATGGCCTGATTCATCATGGCACTCCAGCTAATCAGTCAGACCAAAAACGATGGGCACTTCAGTTTCATTATCGCCCCCAAAATGCTAGTGAAATTTCAGGTGATGAGCGACTCGCAATTTTTGGTAATCAAGGCAAAAACGTTAGTTGCTAGTTTGGCATGAATTATCGTATTTTTCACACTAACCAACCGGCAGAAACAGAGGAAATTGGCCGTGCTATTGGCAAAACCTTGGCAAAACGAGACGTGGTTGCTTTGATAGGTGACCTCGGTGCCGGAAAAACATGCATAACACGTGGCTTAGCTACAGGCCTTGGCATGTCGCCAAGCCAGCAAGTCTCCAGTCCCTCATATACCCTTATAAACGAATATGAGGGACTTATTCCTATCTACCATATCGACTTGTATCGAATTAGTCAACTTGATGAAGTTTGGGATTTAGGTCTTGACGAATATTTAGAGGGAGAAGGTATTTGTATTATCGAATGGGCGGACATGATTCTGCATCAATTACCAGCCCGAACCATTGAGATCAAAATGAATTGGCTCGACGATAACCGTCGAGCTATCGAAATCAAGACTGAGATTGATCTAGTCGATTACACTTCGAATCTGACCTGACCAACTCCGAATATCTAGAAGTAAAATGATCAATGAAAAATTGATTCCCTTAAGCCGTCCTTGGATAGATGCCGATGGTCCCGAGATCCCTGCTCTAAAAGAAGTTTTTTCTTCTCGTTGGCTGAGTACTGGCCCAAAATGTCAAGAATTTGAAAAACGGTTTAGCCAATATATTGAAGTGAAACATGCGATCGCCGTCAGTTCCTGCACTGCGGCGCTTCACTTATCCCTACATGTGTCAGGAATTGCCCCTGGTGATGAGGTTATCACCACCCCCTACACTTTCACTGCCACCTCTGAGGCCATAAGTTATACTGGCGCAACGCCAGTTATGGTTGATATTGACCCTGTGACACTAAATTTAGATCCTTCCCAAGTTGAATCGGCTATAACAGCCTATACGAAAGCTATTGTTCCAGTTCATATTGCCGGCTATCCTTGTCAAATGAACGATTTGTCCGAGATTTGCGAACGACACAATCTAGTATTGATTGACGACGCTGCCCATGCTGTATCTAGTCAGTATCAAGGTAAAATGATCGGTAATATTGGTCATCTATCAGCCTTTAGTTTTCATGCCACCAAAAATTTGGCTATCGGAGAAGGAGGGATGATAACCACAAACTGCGACCGGTTAGCTAATCAACTAAAAATTGTTCGACATCACGGCATTAGCAAGGATTCTTGGCAACGACAGAACCAGAATGACATTTGGTATTACGAGGTCACTGAACAAGGGTTCAAGTATAATTTGAGTGATATTCAAGCGGTTATTGGATTATGCCAGCTGAATAAATTGGAAAAACAAGTTGAAATTCGGAACAAACTAGCTGAAGTTTACCGACACGAGTTGGCTGAAGTTAGCCAACTTACCTTACCTACAACTCCCACTGACGGCAAACACGCTTGGCATTTGTTCATTGTTCAACTGGATAGCCAGCACCTGAATATCGACCGTGGTGAGATAATCAGGCAATTACGAGCCAAGAATATTGAGTGTGGAGTTCACTATATACCACTGCATCTATTCTCTTATTATCAAAAAACCTATGGCTATCAAATTGGCGATTTCCCCTTAGCTGAATCGGCATATGAAAGAGCAATTAGCCTACCAATGCACGCGTTGCTAAGTCTCAATGATGTTCGTACCGTCGCTCGTGTGCTCAAACAGCTAATTGAAGACGCTTGTTAGTTTAGTCATCTTGTATTCGAACTAGTGCTGACCGTTAGACGTGCTTTCCGACAATCTGGCTCGCCAAAAGCCAAAGCTTTATTCCTTATTGTTGCTCTCGGATCTTGGTTTCTATACTTTTTTGCTCATCGAATTTTTGACCGAACTCCGCCACGATTAATCATAAATAATTTGACCGACGGTCAGACATTGCGAACTTCACTTCTACTCGAAATTACGGCTGAGGATCAAAGAGCTGGCATCAAAAATCTATACTTGCAGGTTAATAATGACCAGCCTCAAAAATTGCAAAAGTTGCCCAAAAGAACTGCCAAACGACTTAACGAGTACCATTACGATTTATCCGGTCTAAAGGACGGAAACCATCGACTGTCCATTACTGTATTGGATAGAGCTTTCCGAGCGAATGAGAATTACTTACATATCAATTTTTCGGTTGATCAAAACCCACCTAAAATTCAACTTACTACAAAACCCAAAATTGGTACTCAAGGCAATACCATAGCACTTTTCATTGTCAGCAATGAATTGTTACGAACTATTGAAGCCAAAATGTTTGGGCGAACTCTGACTTTCTATCCACTACCGACGTCAGAAACAAGTTCCGAATATTACTGGTACCGTTGTTTAGTTGGCATTGGTGTTAATCAACAAGTTGGTTACCATTCGGCGGAGTTGATGGTCAAAGATGAGGTTGGAAACCAAAATTCGGCGGCTTTTGTTGTTGAAATCGAAAAAAACGAATTCGAGCGAGGTGGTTTCATCAAACTATCGCCCAAAAAACAGAAACTGATGTTGGACAAAAACAAAAGTCAGTCGGACAATGCTAAGCGGAGTCAAGCTTACAAGACGGCTGAGTACACAACGCAGCAACTGTGGAGCGGCTATTTTATTCGGCCTACTTCTGGCATACTAACTTCACCCTTCGGTAAATACCGAGAATATAACACAGGTGTTAAAAGGCATCACCTCGGCACTGATATTGCTAATCAAACTGGCACTGCTATCTACTCCGGTAACAGAGGTGTGGTTACTTTAGCCGAAAGATTGCACATCTATGGTTACAGTATAATCATTAATCATGGCCAAGGTGTTTCGACCAGTTACAATCACCTCAGCAAAATTGATGTGGTTGTAGGAGACAAAGTGGAAAAAGATGAGTTAATTGGACTAATGGGAGCAACTGGACAAGTCACTGGACCACACTTACACTGGCATATGGCCGTCAATGGTGTAGCAGTGGCACCTGAACAGTGGACGGAAGTGGACTTTTCAAGTCCCAAAAGTGAGCCTCTTGATTGATCCACTAGTCAGAAAAGCTTTAGTTTTTTGCTCGCTTTTTAAGCTAATCCTAGATACTAAATTGTTGGATTAATAAAATAAAAACAGCAGCTGTTTGTATCACCAATTACATAAATAGGTGGAAAAAATGTAACAGTTATTGTGATCTGAGGAGGCCGTGTTTATAAATTAGCACGGGGGTACGAGCCAGTTTAATAACTCCTTGTACGATTAAATTTACTCACAGTATTTAGCGCGATAG
>CAYVHK010000021.1:0-38531 GCA_964451145.1 uncultured bacterium
CTCGTTACAACCAAATTGGGTTGCCAACCGGTCGTCGACATGTACCCGGATCTGTTGCCCGTAGTCATGAGAATCCAGAGGGTGTGGCTAAGTCCTACTTAGACTGGAATCAAGCCTTTGAAACCGAATGAAAAATAAATCTCGTCGTTACAACTTGAAAAAATTAAGAAAAGCAGGAGTAAATCATGATATTTGGTAATCAATGCTGGGTCGATGTTGAAGCAATGGATAAGAACAAAGTAGTTGTTTTGCCACTTGGTTCGTTTGAGCAACATGGACATCATTCCCCTCTGTTTACAGATACCTACTTGGTGACAGCTGTTGCTGAACAAGTAGAAGCCAAACTGTCCGATCAGATCTACCTTTTGCCAACTTTGTGGTTAGGAGCGTCCGATCATCATCTGGATTTGCCAGGTACTGTTAGTATTCCTAATAGCTTGTATACCCAAGTAATTAAAAATATGGTAAGGTCGATTGCCATGGCTGGTTTTCAAAGAGTATTTTTATTGAATGGACATGGTGGTAATGTCACACCGGGAACACAAGCTATTACCGAACTGGTCAATGAGTCAGATCACTATAATGAGATGTGGTTAGCTTTGTCATCCTATTGGACATTAGCCTCCCCAGTGATGTCAGCTGACCAACATGGCATGGCAAGCTTGCAGTTATCGCATGCTGGCGAATATGAAACCTCAATGATGTTGTATTTGAAAGGTGAGTTGATGCGGATGGATCGTGTTACCGCTAGCCCACCATTAGTTGATTCGGATTATTATCACAGCGAACACCTGGGTCGTGTTAATGTAGCAAAACGCATGTCAACCTCTACTCCAACTGGAGCCATGGGGCAACCGCAAGCCGCCACAGCTGAAAAAGGCCAGTCGCTGCTAACTGCTATTTGTGAAGAAGTCGTTTCCTTTTTAACGGAGTTTGCCAGTTGGTAAAAATGGAAGCTATTATTTTCACAGTGTTGGTCAAGCAACAGGGGCTATTTTTGGTGGAATAAAATGGAGGTGTAGAAGAATATTACTATGCTTGCCAAAAAAGCTGAATGCCCATACTTGACTTGTGCTTATGGTGCAAGTTGCCAATAGCATATGATAATTATTTTAGATCAAATTTCTATTTTAGTTTATTTGTATCTCGACGGATAGAGTATTAGGAAAAGTAAAGTATATTTGTGAAGTTAACTAGCTACTGCTTCATAGCTTTATGACCAAAATTGAGTTCACACACGGCAAATACGTTTTGCTTTTGATATTGTTCGTAGGATTACCTTTGTTTGCTCCGATGAGTGGGCAGGCAATGGAGAATACTTTTCTAAGCCATATTCGTCAATTGACCTATCAGGGGCGTCGGGCAGGCGAAGGCTATTTTTCAGCGGATGGACAACAACTAGTTTTTCAGAGCGAGAGAGAAAATAGTAACCCATTTTTCCAGATTTATACATTAGATTTGAAAACTGGGAATAGTCATCGCATTTCGACGGGAAAAGGAAAAACTACCTGTGCATTTTTTCACCCTATCAGCGATCGAATTTTGTTTTCTTCAACCCATCATGATTCACATTCCACTGAGAAACAACAAGCAGAATTTGATTTTCGTGCCTCGGTCAAGAAACAAAGGTACAGTTGGGATTATGATGAAGATATGGAAATTTATACTGCTAACCGCTTAGGACAAAAACTCCGTCGTTTGACCAACCGTGTTGGATATGATGCTGAAGCCGCCTACTCACCAAATGGTAAATACATTGTTTTTTGCTCACTACGATCTGCTTATCCTATCAATCAACTCTCGAGAGCAGATCAAAAACGATTGGAAATCGATCCAGCCTATTTTGGCGAAATATACTTGATGAATTCAGATGGGTCTAAAATTCGGCGATTGACTCATCAACCGGGTTATGATGGCGGGCCATTCTTCTCTCCAGATGGTAAACGAATTATCTGGCGACGTTTTACCCAAGACGGGCTGGCTGCTGATATTTTTACAATGAATTTGGATGGAACTGATCAAAAACAAATTACCGATTTTAAATCTATGTCTTGGTCCCCCTATTTTCATCCTTCTGGAGAATACGTGATTTTTGCCAGCAACAAGCTCGGGTTTTCCAATTTTGAACTCTATTTGGTTGATGTTAAAGGTGGTCATCAGCCAGTTCGTGTAACCGATAATGATGGATTTGACGGGTTACCTGTTTTTTCACCTGATGGGAAGCAATTATGTTGGACCAGCAATCGAACTGACAACAAACAATCACAGTTGTTTTTAGCTGATTGGAACCACCCAGTTGCTCGAAAATCTATTATGGATTCGCCCAGAGGTAAACCATTTGCTTTTCAATCCGATATTACGATATCAGACCTCCAATCTCAGGTCAGATTTCTAGCTAGTGATGATTTGGTTGGTCGAATGACAGGTTCTCCTGAAAATAGGAAAGCAGCTGAATACATCGGCCAATATTTGAAGCAGTGTGGCTTGCAACCATTGTCCGATAATTATTTTCAATCTTTTGAGTTCACGGCAGGAGTGGAAGTCGCTTCAGGTGGAAACTTATTTGAACTTCATCTAGCCAATTCGGTTGAACGTTTAACGATTGGCACTAGTTATCAACCGCTCTCGTTTACTGCGAATCGTACTATATCCGGTGAAGTTGTTTTCGCTGGTTATGGTTTGCAGGTTCCTGGAGAATCATTTGGATCATATGATGGGTTAGATGTAGCCGGTAAAGTTGTGTTGGTTTTCCGTTATATCCCAGAATCAGTCAGTATGGAACGACGCCAGCAACTCAATCGATACGCAGGCCTACGTTACAAAGCTATGATCGCTCGTGAGCGCGGGGCTAAAGCTCTTCTAGTAATCACTGGGCCGAATTCTCCAAATGCCGGCCAATTAGTTCCTTTAAGCTTCGATACCAGCTTGACTTCAGGGATTGTAGCTGCCTCAATTAATGGTCAGATCGCTGGTAATTTTTTTGCTTTAGCCGGCACAGATACAAAATCAGTACAGCAACAATTGGATGTCGAAAATCCACATGCAAAGACAAACTTTGCTATTCCAGGGTTGAGAGTGAAAATCATCACCAATGTAGATCGAATTGCCAAAAATGACCAAAATGTGGTTGGTGTTCTGCCAGGTCAAATTGATGAATACATCATGGTTGGAGCTCATTACGATCATATTGGGAGAGGAGAAGTCGGTTCTTTGGCTAAAAAAGGTGAAGAGGGCGAAATTCACAATGGTGCTGATGATAATGCCTCTGGAACTGCTGCTGTTTTAGAAATAGCGCACGCTATGCCTAGAGACCGCAATCGGGGGAGTATCTTCGCATTTTGGTCGGGAGAAGAACTTGGTTTAATTGGTTCCAGCCTCTTCACTGAACAACCACTGATTGATCTCAGGAAAATTGTAGCCTATGTCAATCTTGATATGATTGGTAGATTAAGGAACAACCGGTTATTAGTGCAAGGTGTGGGTTCATCTACCCAGTGGACTTCATTGATAGAGAAACATAATGTTGCTATTGATTTGCAACTCGTAGTATCTGATGATCCGTATTTGCCGACCGACGTAACTGCTTTTTATCCCAAAAACATACCAGTAATTAATCTGTTTACCGGTGGTCATGAAAATTACAACCGACCTACCGATGATCCCGATACTCTGAATTACAACGGTTTGCAACGTATCAGTCAATTTGCGACTAATATTGTAGCTGACTTGGCTAATTTAGAAACTCGATTGGCTTACACGAAGGTGAAAACAAAACAGTCGAATGTTGGTAGCCGAAATGCACTCCGTATTTATCTAGGGACAATCCCGGACTATACTGGTAACATTGTTGGTGTTAAACTGTCAGGGGTTCGTATTGATAGTCCAGCGGATAAGGCTGGAATAAGAGGAAAAGACGTAATTGTTGAATTGGCTGGCCAACAAATCACTAATATCTACGATTACACTTATGTCATAGACGCTTTGAAAGTTGGAGAAGAAACCGCAATTATTGTTAGTCGGCAAGGTGAGCGAGTGTCATTAATCATTGTGCCAACTGTCCGAAACTAGACTAATCGATGGAAAATCTTGATGAGTAAATTTCATCTAAATGTCGATATGCTGATCAACTCAGATATTGAAGTCCACTTAGAACCTAAAGATTGGAAAAACGTGTACTCAGAACTGGAGAAAATGTCAACATTAGCTTCAGCATTTCGAATACAAGACTATTACGGGAATTGGGATCAGTTGAGACAAGATATGGAAACTGATTCTATGAATATTTTTTCAAATGAATTGCAAACCAAAATTAAAGAAGCAATAGGGCTTTATTGTTCGAATAACTTAAGTAGTAAAATCAGTCTTTCTTTCGATAACCCAGAAATCAAAACTCTTATGATTATACATGGTATAAGTCATTGTAATCCCAAAGATAATCAGAGAGAGGGTTAGGTCTTGATTGAAAAAAGCTTTTATGTGTTGACAAAAAATAGAAACTGTGATACTCTTGGCACCGGTTGGTGAAGAGAAGGAAGTTGTTGGCTGGACTGCTTGGCAGAAGCCAATGGTTGTTGATTGATTGAGGCAACCAGAAGATAGAAGGAACAGATTTTCTCTCCTCCATACCTTACCTTAGACTGAACCAATTCATTACTGATCCGCTGCTTTGCCTGAGTTCGGCAAGCGGTTGTTTTATTTTTATAAATAAAGGTTGTTTTTATGATTAACGCATTGTGGACCTCTGCTACGGGGATGCGTGCCCAACAGTTTAATATCGACACTATTGCGAACAATTTAGCCAATGTAAACACAACAGGTTTTAAAAAGGCGCGGGTCGAGTTCCAAGACTTACTTTATCAGACTATCCGAACACCGGGTGCACAAAGTACACAAGAGACTATAGTACCGGTTGGCATTCAGTTGGGGCATGGCGTTCGGCCGGCGGCGACACAACGCATGTTTTCTTTGGGTAATGTCGTGGAGACCAAAAATGCGTTTGATTTGAAATTGGATAGCCCTTACTCATTCTTTAAGGTCGTTGATGATAAACAAAATTTTCTCTACACACGTGATGGGTCTTTTAAGCTGGATGATCAAGGTCAGCTGGTAACTTCCGACGGCTTTTCTATGGATCCGGCTATTACTATCCCAGCTGACAGTGCAGCCGAAGTTACAATTGGTTCCGATGGCACTATTTCAGTTCGAGAAGATGGGCAAGCAGAGCCACAACAGGTTGGACAGGTTACCATTTACCGTTTTGCTAATCCGGCAGGGTTGCAAAGCGTCGGTCAAAACTTTTACCGGGCAACAGTTGCCTCTGGGGTTGAGCAAATCGACCAGTTTGGTACGATGACTTCCGGTTTTCTTGAGATTTCGAATGTCGAAGTTGTAGAAGAAATGGTTCGCTTAATTACTGGACAAAGGGCTTATGAAGCTAATTCTCGCGCAATTATGGCCTCTGACGACATGTTATCAACGGCTAATTCAATTCGTCGATAAATGATTTCCGATTTAACCTTATAGTTGCCTCAATTTGTGTTATTCAATCCTGGCTGGCTGAAGTTTTTTTGTCTCTTTTGGTCTGTTGCCTTTTTGGGAAGAGTTGGCAATGCTGATGTCAGCTTGGTAAAGTTGACGTTGCATCAAGAAGTTAACGTCATCTCAACACCCATCCGGCTTGGAGACATTGTTGCCAAAATAGAAGGCCAGTTACGTCCGCAACAGTTGAAAGTTTTAAACGGGTTGAAGTTGAAACCAGCTCCCTTGCCTGGGCGGGCAGCCGTTGAATTGACTGATCGTTCTGTTGGTGTGTATCTTCGGATTGGTCGATCAGAATTGGAAAGCGTTGGGTTGTCACCTGACCGTATTAAGGTTGAGCCATCGTCTAAGGTTTTGGTTGGACGAAAGAGCCACCGTGCTGGAACTGAGAAGTTAGAAGCGTTCGTTGTTGATCAAGTCAAGAGTGAACTTCATGCGCGATTTCCTGCTGAGTACAAGGTCAGAATTGATCGCCCCATTCGCAAAATCGTTCTCCCGTTCGGAAAGATTCGTTATTCTTTACGTGCAATTCCGATGTCTTTTTTGTCGGGTTCTTTAAATGTTTATGTTGATATTTTTGTTAATGAAGACAAGAAGAAGTCCATTGTAGCCCCTTTGTCTGTTGAAATGACCACTCAGTTAGTTATTGCCAAGCAGGAAATTAAACGGTATCAGATCATCTCAGCTAATATGATAGCACAAGAAAAACGGACAGTTGCTAATCTTCGAAAGATTCCATTGAAGCTGTCCGATATCTTAGACTACAGAGCAAAAAGCAGAATACAAAAAGGTGAAATCCTGTTGGGTGGAGATGTCGAACTAACGCCGAAGGTATTGATCGGTAGCATAATTCCAATCACCGTTCAGGTAAATGGCGTGAGCGTTCGTGCAATGGGCAAAGCTTTGGCGGATGCACATGTTGGAGAGCCGGTGAAAGTTGTAAATCAAGCTTCTCGAAAGATTGTTGTGGGTGTTGTGACCGCAAGTGGTGAAGTCGAGGTTAAGCCATAGTTAATTGGTAAGTGAATAGATGTTGAAGGCCAAAGAAAAACCAAGT
This sequence comes from uncultured bacterium, assembly GCA_964451145.1. Lineage (GTDB taxonomy): Bacteria > Poribacteria > WGA-4E > WGA-4E > UBA9662 > TMED15. The sequence continues at coordinate 6,596 of CAYVHK010000021.1, forward strand.
GTTTTTATTTTTCTGTTGCTATTTTGGGCTTCGGGGCAGTGGTTTGCTGTGGTGTCAGCACAGGTTTTGTACCGCGAAGGCCAGCTAGGCAGTGAGGTTTACAGTGATCTAGTTAGCAAGAAGGTTGGTGATTTAATTCGTGTGGTAGTTGTTCAAAATGCACAAGCCAACCAAAATATGCAGTCAGCTAGGAATCGGAGTGCTAAGCTGGATGCTGCCACAGAAATTCCAGCTGGTGCTGGTTTTTTGAGTCCAATTCCAACCGGTGCAGGATCTGCTTCACTATCGGGCCAAACGCAGAAATCTGGTAGCCGATCCACGTCTAGGCAGACTAGTTTTATTGCGACTATAACTGCAACCATAGTTGAGGTTATGGAGAATGGTAATCTCAGAATTTCTGGCACTCAGCAAACGGCTATTGATGATCAGGAAAAGGAGATTATTGTGGAAGGATTTGTTAGGCCGTTGGATATTGGGCCTGATAATAGTATCGTTTCAACCTCGTTGGCTGAGGCGAACATTCGATATGTTGCTCCTAGATCGGCAGTTCAAAGGCAAGGTCCTATTGTCCGGGTGGTTACTTTTCCGTTCCGATTTATTGGGAGTCTTTTGGGGTTACTGTTTTGACAAAAGATTATAATAATATGAAACGGGCAGCTCACGTCGTTCTTTTCCTTTGTTTAATGGTGGGTTTGTCTTTTGAAATTAATGCTGTGTCCGTTCGGATTAAAGATGTGACAACAATACCAGAAATGAGTTCCAATCAACTTTGGGGAATGGGAGTTGTTGTCGGTTTGCCTGGGACTGGTGATAGCACAAGATTGGCTTTGGCTAGGCAAGCTGTCTCTAATATGCTAACTCGAATGGAAGGCCTGAGAATCAATCCAGATGGATTACAAGCTCGAAATATCGCAGCAGTATCTGTAACAGCAGAGTTGCCGCCTTTTGCTAAAGCTGGAGACAAAATTGATGTAATGGTTTCTTCAGTGGGAGACGCAAAAACGTTAAGCGGTGGCACACTACTTTTTGCTCGGCTTCAAGCTGCTGATAGTCGTGTCTATGCAACTGCTCAAGGTGTGATTGCATCAGTAGCTGCTCCTGGTCAACGAGAAGCACCAATCGGTAGTATAGCAAAAGGTGGGCTAGTAGTAAGCAAGATTGACACCAGTTTTGATGATTTAGAAATATTGTCTTTACGTTTGAATCACTCCGATTTTAGCACGGCTAGTCTGGTTGCAAAAAAAATCAATCAGACATTGTGGGATGGAATTGCGGAGCCTAAAGACCCCGGCACAATTCAAGTTCAAGTGCCAGAAGCTTACAAGAAGAAGTTGGTTAACTTCGTTTCAATGTTAGGCGAATTAACAGTCGAGCCGGATACTATCGCAACTGTTGTGGTCAACGAAAAGACTGGGGCTGTAGTTATTGGTGAAGGAGTTCGGATTTCTACTTTTGCTGTTTCTCTTAATGGAAATGGTGCAAGTAGTTTGAGTCTTAAGATAAATCGTCTCCCTGTTGGCGAATCAACGTTAGATGATGTAGTTGCGGCATTGAAAGCTGCAGGTACAACTACTATGGCGTTAATCGAAGTTTTGAAGTTGATGGAAAAAGCGGGTGCTCTGCACGCCAAGCTGATTATTATGTAAGGAAATTATAATGGATATTTTTCCTGTTTTATTACAACAAGAATCTGGTAAAAATTCAGTCGGGGGTAGTGCGTCATCTGACCATGATCTGTACCAGTCTAAGGCTAAAAAATTAGGTTCCAAGATATCTGCCATGATGAGTAATGGTAGTAGCAAAGGGCAACAGTTGGCAGGTTCGGCGCAGAAAACGTCATTAGTACAAGGTCCTCTTACGCCAGAGCAGAATAAGCTTAGAGTAGCTGCTCAAGAGTTTGAGTCCATTTTTGTTGCTCAGTTGCTTTCGACTATGCGACAGTCTTCGACTGAAACTGACTTTTTGGGTGAGAACAGCACTACGATGAAAATCTTCAATGGTATGCTTGATGAAAAGTATGCGATGGAGATTGCAAAGACAGGCCAACTTGGCTTGGCTGAAATGTTGATCCAACAGTTTGAGGGGTTCCAAGCAAAACCTTCTGGCGAGTTAGGGATTGGTCAAGAACTAGATGTGCTTGAAGGTTTTGAACTTACTGCTGTCGCTTCGAGCCTAAATTTGCCAGCATTGCTTTCGGAATTGAATATCGAATCATTTGACGGGTTAGAATTGGACCAGCTGGTTCAACAAGTAATCGAGCGTTTTTCTCAAAGTGTTAATACTGAAGACAGCTTGTCAAGAAATACTGTGTTTTCAGTTCCGGAGGAATTGACAGGTAATGGCTTACTTGAGAACAGTCCTGATTCGAAAGTCTCACTTATTCCTGAAGTTAATGTTGCTGACGATCTTAACGAAAGGATATCGGCAGATTTGACTGCCACTACTACTGATTTTAGTTCTGGATCAGAAGAGTCAGGCGGCTTGAGCCAGAATCCAGTTGGGATGATTTCGGAGTCGAACTATCCTCAAGGAATGGAGGTTACTTCACAAGCTGAAATTCTATCAAGTGATTCAATGAATTCGGATGTCAGGAGTGATGCATTTGTTCAAGGGGATTTTGGAACTGAACAAACTTTTATCATTAGCCCTGAAAACTTGGCAACTCAATTGGAGGTGTCGGCTGAGCGAATAATTATTCTGCCGCCGGTTGAGAACATGTCTCAGGCCAGCTTTGCAAGTATGTTAGCGGGTGAGACCTTTGAATCGACCTCAGAGAATTTAAGCCAATTACGCCAGTTGCAGTTTAACTTACAACAACAAGGATCAAGTCACCAATCCCTTAATCAACGTAGCTTGCAATTGCAACATCAGGGTTTGCAGCAGCCACAGTTTGAAATAAGTCAAGGGTACGCTGAAACGACTCAAGGCACACAAAGTATGGTGTTGAGTTGGAACCAGATTCAGAACATGAATACTTCCAGTTTAGCTAATGTGCTCAGTGGTGCTCAAGGGGAAGCAATCTTACCGACCCAAATTGTTAGTTCCGATCAGGTAATTATTCAAATAGCGAATAAATTGCAACCTCAATTGGGGCGTGGTTTTCAGCAAGCTGTCATCGACTTAGAACCACCTTCGCTAGGCCGACTTCATATTCGATTAGTATTTGAAGATAGTACATTGTCAGCACAAGTTCAAGCCAGAAATGGTATGGTTAGCGAAATTGTGAGAGGGAATTTGGCACAGTTAAGAAATGCACTTTCAGAACATGGCATTCAAATTGACAATTTTCATGTTACGTCTGGTGATTCAGGGCAACAGGATAGTTGGCAAGGTTTTAGTAATTGGGAACAGGATTTTGAACATCGCCAATATCAGAGTTCAAATTCAATGATGAATAACAATTCCTACACTTTACTGAGTGGGTCGGAGAATGGTCAGCAAATGGAAAACTCGTATGTGGATTCTTCTTCATTGGGAATTGACCACTTGGTCTAAAGGAGCACAATAGGATGAGTAATATCGGGCCTGTCGGCCAGCTAGATGAAATGTTAGGTGATGTAGCGAGTCCGTTCTCAAAGCGGACGCCGAGTACAACATTGGGCAAAGATGCTTTTCTTCGTTTGCTGACTACTCAGCTTCAGCACCAGAATCCGCTTGAGCCGATGGATAACCAGCAGTTTGTGGCTCAAATGGCTGAATTTAGCGCTTTAGAGCAAATGCAAAATCTCAATAAGAGTTTTGCATCGGTCGCATTGCTTGAAGCAAGTTCGTTAATTGGCAAAGAAATTGAAGCTTCCGAAAGTGGAACAAGTGATCGGGTAATTAATGGAGTAGTTTCATCGGTTCGGCTGTTAGATGGGAAAACTATTTTGCGGGTTGGTGAACGAGACGTTAACGTTAATAACGTTCAAAAGATATCGCAATAGACAGGAAATCAGATACTACAATCTGTAGATAGTAATGAGCATGATCCAACGAACAGAAAATATAACAAATTCTGTGTCCAAGCAGACTAGCTTTCGACATAGCAAGGGGGTCGCTGGATCTCCTAACAAGGCTTCTTTTAAGAAAACTTTAAAGCAACAAATTGGTGAACGCAAGGGAATCAATTTTAGTGCTCATGCAGAAGGTCGATTAGCTGTTCGTCAGATCGATCTCAGCCGGCAGGATTTGGTTAAGATAGAAGATGCCGTTGAGCGAGCCTCACAAAAAGGGGCAAATGAGTCTCTGTTACTGATGGATGATTTAGCGTTTATTGTTAGTGTGAAAAATCGGACTGTTATTACGGTGATTGACGGACAACATTTAAAAGACAACGTTTTTACCAATATTGACAGTGCAATTATTGTTTAGGAGTAAATTGTGAGTTTTATTTCGGCAATCCAATCTAGTGGTTCTGGTTTGACAGCCGAGCGGTTACGGATGGAGGTTATCTCCAACAATATCGCTAACGTCAATACCACTCGAACAGAAACCGGTGAACCATTTAGAAGGAAGATGGTTGTTTTTATGCCACGACCGGATTTGAAGGGCGTTCGTATCCCTAAGAATGGCATTCGGGAGGATCGTTCTCTGACCAATCCACTTCAATTGAGATATGATCCGGGACACCCTGATGCAGATGAAAGTGGGTATGTTCATATGCCAAATGTCAATATCGTTACTGAAATGGTTGATTTGATCTCTGCTACTCGTGCTTATGAAGCAAATGTGCAAGCTATCAATGCTGCGAAAACAATGGCTCGTGAAGCACTAGGTATCGGTCGGAATGTTTAAGAGTTTATAGTTAAAGAGGAGATAAACAATGATTGGTGCATTATATTCGGGGTTGACTGGGTTAAGATCCCATCAAACAAAAGTTAATATCATTGGTAATAATTTGGCCAATATCAATACGACTGGGTTTAAGAAATCTCGGGTTATTTTTCGGGAAACCTTTGCGCAGACATTGAAAGGTGGCGTGGCGGCAACTGGTCAAAGAGGAGCCACTAACCCCAATCAAGTAGGATCTGGTGTTCAACTTAGTTCTATTGATGTGAACCACAAAAACGGTAGCCCACAAATTACTGACGTTGCCACCGATTTAATGATTCGTGGTAAAGGGATGTTTGTTTTAGGAGCACCTGATGCGGCCAATGTTGACCCAAATAGCAAGGGGGTTTCGGCATCATCAAATTCGGTTAAGGTCTTTACTCGGGCCGGGAATTTTGGTATTGACACTGGTGGCGACTTCATTTACAGACCAAACGGTTATCGCGTTATGGGATGGAATGCGGATACTGCTACGGGGATGATCGATAGTGGCAAACCGGTAGGAAGAATTAACTTTCCTTTTTCTAAGTCAATTGCTAAATCGACCGGATTTGTCGAGTATATGGGCAATTTGGATACTCGTGCAGGCCAAGCTGAATTGACAGAAAGTGGTGGTACAGGTATCAAGACTTACGATTTGCCAGCCGATAGTCAACTGTCAACTGGTGCACACCGAATTATTGTTAAGAGAGATCCTGCAGACCCCGAAAGTGGTAATTTGGTTGCCTCTCTTGACGGTGGAGCAGATGTAGCAATACCTGGTGCAGATCAACCCATAACACTTCAAGACCTAAATGGGAATGGTTTTACGCTAAGCTTTGGCGAAAATCTTAATAGTGGAATTGCTTCGATCAATGTTGTATCTGCAGTTCACCAAAGCACAATCGGTGTCTACGATGGTGTGGGGCAGCGCCATAATGTAGAATTGACTTTCACCAAGCAGAAAGATACTGATAATACGTGGACTTGGGCTGCAACTAATGCTACAGATATTGAAGAAAATGGTGTTAGTGGTAATGGTTTAGTACGTTTTAATGGCGATTCTGGTGCATTTGAGTTTGTAACACCTGCGGAACCAAGAGTTACTATTAAGCCCAAAGGTGATGGCAAAGACCTAACATTCGATTTGCAGTTTGGAAACCTGACACAATTTGCTTCCACTTCTGATGCGATGGCATCGCGGCAAGATGGTGTGGGCCCTGGCACGTTAACTTCGTTTAGTATTGGTGCTGATGGAACCATCAATGGGATTTTCTCCAATGGTATTAGTCGTGCAATTGCTCAGGTTGCAGTCGCCGACATTCCCAATCCAGAAGGGTTGAATACTATTCAGGATAGTATGTTCGCTGTCTCTCCGAGTTCTGGTGCGCCATCCTACATTGCTGCGGGCGGTCGTAATATGGGTGAAATTTCTTCGGGTGCATTGGAGATGTCCAATGTTGATTTGACTGAAGAATTTACCGATTTAATAACTACAGAAAGAGGTTTTCAAGCTAATTCACGAATTATCACGACTTCGGATAGCATCTTGCAAGAAGCGTTGGGCTTGAAACGGTAGTAAATCGGTTTATTTGAATAAGAGGAAATCTTTATGACACGAGGTTTGTACATTGCTACAACGGGAATGTTGAATGAATTGAAGCGGCAAGAGGTGATTGCTAATAACTTGGCAAATGTCAGTACTGCTGGTTACAAAAGGGATATTTCCGTGTCTAAGGCATTTCCCAGCTTGTTGCTGAAGCGAATTCATGATCCTAAAGCAGTAAGTGGCGGCTTTGAGGTTGACCCTCGACCCGTTGCCGGTCGGATCGGTTTGGGGGTTAACCCGGATGTTACCGTTCATGATTTGGCTACATCCGGTAGTTATCAAGAAACTGGTAACACTTTGGATTTAGCGCTTTTTAACAAAGGGTTTTTTGTTGTTCAAACCCCATCAGGTGAGCGATACACTCGCAACGGCAACTTTGTTGTTGACACCGAATATCGTTTAGTAACCGCCGACGGCCATCCGGTGCTAGGAGAAAATGGACCGATACAGGTAGCTGGTAGTCAAATTGATATTAATCAAGTTGGTGAAGTTATTGTGAACAATGAATTTGTTGATCGGCTACAGGTTGTTGATTTTGCTAAGCCGTATAATTTAACTAAAATGGGAAATAGCTTATTTGTTCCTACAGATCCTAATGCTGTACCAGAACAGGTTGAAAGTGTCCGTCTCAAGTCAGGTACATTGGAAATGTCTAATGTCAATGTTATTACTGAAATGGTTGACATGATTACGGTTACGCGGGCTTATCAGGCGAATCAAAGAGTAATAAAAGCTCATGATACACTTATGGGAAAAGCAATTGAATCCTTGGGTCGAGTTTCAGTCTAGGTAAAGTTAGCTGTTTTTTTGTCGATAACTATTAGGAATAGCTAACGTGGTGGTTTTCGGTGGTAGTTACATTGCAATCTTTGCTTACTGACTTATTTGAATTGTTGCGCTATGAACTGGATAAGTATTATGAACTTTTGAAGGTTTTGTATGCTGAACGCGATTTATTGGTGACGCGTAAAATTAAAGACTTGGAAGTGCTGATTAAGGATGAGGAAGCGACAATACAAAAAATTCAAAGAATTGAAATTACACGGGATGGGCTTCTTACTCAGTTGGCGACAGAGCAGGGCTTAATTGACGAACCTTTGAATGCCAAGACGCTTACTGAGCTAGCGGAAGAACCTTTAAGATCCGATTACCAAAAGCTTTTTCAGCGTGTTGAACGTGTAAAGCGAGAATTCGAATTTATTAACGATACTAACAAAAAACTCTTGGAAAGTGAGCAGGAGTACGCCTCTTTCTTGGTTGATGAGGTGATAAGAATTGATGAACCTGGAGACACTTATCAGAATGATGGACACGTTCGTACCCCACAAGGTAAGGGCATGTTCGATCATCGGATCTGAATAGTTTAAGGATTAAGCATGTCTACGCTTTTTAGTATTCTTGAGATGAGTCGTCGCTCGATGCAAACGCATCAAGCTGCAATTCAAACGAACCAACAGAACGTATCTAATGCTGGCAATCGGGCTTACCATCGACAAGTTCCGGTTATTTCAACCACCGAAAGCATCGAACATAGAGGCTTGTCAGGCCTTGGCCGGACGATACATCTTGGCACTGGAAGTGCATTGACTCGGTTGGACCGTAAACGCGATATGTTCATAGAAACGCAAATTCGTTATGCTGACCAACGCTTGAATCAGTTAGAAGAGGAACAAAAGGGAATTCAGCAAATTGAAATTATCTTTAATTCTTTGTCGGATGATAACTTTAACAGCACCATTTCTAATTTTTTTAATGCTTGGGAGACCTTAGCTCAAGACCCTACAGATTCAGCTTTCCGAGCAGAGGTTCGGACTAAAGCACAAGCTGTGGCTGGTGATTTGCGTGGTTTTTACGCTGACTTAGAAGAGTTGCAGCCAACTTTTGCTGAAGATATAAGAATTCGTGTTGATCGTGTAAATTCGTTGTTGCGTCAATTGTCGGTCATTCACGAGGATATTTCCAGTGTAGCTGAACCGACAGAAGCGGCTAATTTGCTCGACCTGAGAGACGAAATCGTAAGTGAAATAGCTCAATTAGTTGATATCCGTGTTTTGGAACAAGATAACGGAACGGTTATGGTCATGCTCGACGGCAATCCTCTTATACAAGAGACAGAAGTCAACGAGTTGAAAGTGATTCCAAAGAAACCTTTGGATGGTTCAATGGATACAACAACAGCAATATCCGAACAGTTAGTCGATGTTGTATTGAAGCAACCGGGGCAAACTCGCGATGTGACAATTCGCGGAGGTGCGATTGCCGTGCTCTTGCGCATGCAAGACGAAGTTATTCCACAAACATTAAAAAACTTGGATCGTTTTGCTTATACTTTTGTTCGTCAAGTTAATCGTGTACACCAATCAGGTCGGGGATTAACTGGTTCTAACGGTCAGTCTTTCTTCCAGTTTAATTTGCCAGATGCTAATGGTACAGTCTCTTATGGTACCGATGAGACGGCTCCACCTGAAACACAACCCCCATCTCGAGTTGCGGCTACTATTAAGATGGCTCCAGAAGTCGCAGGAAATCTAAACCTGATTGCTACAGCTAAAGGGACGGCTAGGGGAGAGAACCAAAATGCTTTGGAGATGGTTTCTTTGCAAAACAGTCTGTTTTTCGAAGAAGGTACACTCGGGTTTACTGATTTTTATAACACGTCGGTTGCCTCCTTGGGTGGTATGTCAGACGAAAATGAGCGTCGAGTTAACACAACTCAGTTGGTTCGAGATCAGCTTGAGGCACGATGGCAAAGCGTTTCTGGTGTCTCTTTAGATGAGGAATTGGTCACCATGATGCAGTATCAGAGCATTTTTGAAGCAGCTGCACGGATGATGTCTACAATTGACCAAATGACCGATACCGTTATTAACCGTATGGCACCGAGATAGATAGATAGTCGAGTATTATAGTATTACTGAAGGAGCAAGCAAATGGCTCGCGTTACAAGTGCAGGACAAGCCGATAATCTAAAGAGAAAGATCAATGCGGCTATGGAAAACTTAGAGAAAGCCCAGATGCGGGTTTCTACTGGTTTAAAAATCCAAAAGCCGGCAGATGATCCAGCTCTCGCTAATAAGATTTTGGATATTCGAGGGCATATTTCTCAAAACGAACAATTCGTTTCAAACGTCAATCATACAGAAGCTCAGCTTAGTATTGAAAATGTGGTTTATCAGGATGTACAGAGTATTTTAGGGCGAGCACGGGACTTGGCACAAATGGCCTTGTCGGATACTAATCATCCTTCAGATTATAAATTTTACGCAGAAGAGTTGAAACAGTTGATTGAATCAACCTTGGAAACCGTGAATACTACTTTTGAAGGCAAACCTTTGTTTGCAGGCAATAGAACCGATGATACGGCATTTGTAGCTGAACGAAGTCAATCCACAGTCGCTACACGCGAATTTAAATTTACTCGAGATATTGCGCATAACAAAGTTGAAATTGGATTAGAGTTTGCTCAATCTTTTATAGTTGGCGATGAATTGGTTTTGACGCAGGGTGAGAAACAGGAGTACGTTACGGTTTCATCAGTTGAATCTTCAGATGATAGCGTGGTAATACTATTTAACAGAGACTTATCAAATAATTATTCTGCAGAATCAAATCAGCCTGCTACTTTAACCAAGTTGAATGAGAATGGTGGGGAATTACCCGTAGAGGGTGAAGAGGCGCCGCTTCTCGTTCCTTTGTTGAAAAGTGCTGAGCGACGGTCAGTGGTATTACCTTTGGATAGAGTTCAAGGTGCTTTGGAATCCGGCGACCAAATTGTTGTTCAAGGTATGGGAGGGATGTCTGAAATTGCCTTGGTTGAAGCGGTGCAAACCGATCTGACAAAAAATGAAGCCATTGTTTTGCTAAAAACACCATTACAGAACACCTATTCTGCAGAACTAGATGCAAGAGTTATCAAACATACTTCGGTCGGCATCGGAGATATTGTTGGCGTTGGTTATCAAGGTGACGAGGGCGTCCATCTTGAAAGGGTTGGAAAAAGCGCTTTTGTTGAAGTCGGAATGCCAGGGGATGTGGCCTTTCAGCGGGTGTTTGACCAGTTAATTGATCTGCAGTCTGCAGTCAGTAATCATGGGAAAGGTGCTATAGAGGAACTTTCCCGTGCCATGGAAAGTTCCATTGAACATATTACGATTTTGCAAACTCAGGTTGGGGGGAAACTCAATCGAGTTGATACTTTGCGTAATCGCTTGTCAGACAAAAAATTAGCCTTGGAACAGTTTCTTGAAACTATTGAGCAGGTTGATTACTCTGATGCTGTGGTTGAATACCAAATACAGCTTAATATGTTGACAGCTATGCTTCAAACTGGGGCGCGTACTATGTCGCCAAGTCTATTTAATTTCATGTAATTTTATTCGTCTAACTTCATAATAAGGAAGAAGAGAAGATATGAGGAAGTTTGACCGAGCAGCGTCTATTCACTGTTCTTTATTCCACCGGAAACATTGTTCAGTTTACACGTTTTTAATACTTTGTGTTATTGGTATTTTTTGTTCGCCTCTTTTGTCTTGGGGTCTTGTCACAAACATTGATGTTCAACCAGTTTCTTCGGATGAGTTGGTTGATCCAGGTGACTTGCAAGCTGTTGTTGCTAACATAGCTATTACTGACGATGGAGGACAAGATGAGTGGTTCTTTCTGAAAGTAAGTAATCTTAAATTGGAAGAACAGAACAAAGGTGTTGAAGATGCGGCTATTGCCAAAGTTGAATTGTATGAAGATGTAAATAAGGATGGTAAGCCAGACAGTGCAGAGTGGATTACTTCTGAAGTTCTTGACGTTAATAGTCGAGCTCCCTTGAATTTGCAAAAAGCGGGACTCGGTTTGCCGGTGGGAAAACTAGGGGAAGAAACAACAACCAACTTTCTTTTAGTGGTTGTGCTTCATCCTGGCAAGACAAAACGGGGCAATCAAGTTATCCTCTATCTTAGTAGCCATGCTTTCTTTTTTCGTGAGGCCGATAGGGTTTCTGCGATGGAAGACCAACGGCGGATTGATGGACCGATGGTAAAAGGGATAGAATCGATCGTTATTACGGCTCTTAACGATGGCAAACCAGTTTCCTTTAACAAGAGAGTTGCTTTGGCTGCCATTGAAATTAGGTCTGATATTGCTCAGAATATGATGTCAATGACGCTTCAACTCGCTCCACCTTTTGTGCGTGAGTCTGTTGAAACACTTTATCTTTATAAAGACATAGAGCCTTTGCGTGTACTGGATGAAAATGATGGTGCCCCGATTGCAGAAATTAAAACAGACTTGATTAGTCTTTCGTTTGAACTTGATCAGCCATTGTTAGGAGCGGAACCAGAAGGGGCAACCCAAAACACTTTTCTTTTGGCTGCCTTGACCAAAGCTGAAGAGAAGGCGAGGGAGGGGGATACGATCGGTATTATCCTTCAAAAGAGTGCGAGTTTCACTTTTAGTAAGTCAGTTCCGGCCGGACCTGCTGAAGATTTCAGCTCTTCCGGACCGATTGTCACCAAGTTGCCAGAAAAGCCGGTTCTGAAAATACTTTCTCCATTTAAGGTGCCAGCTGTCATTTTTGATGATCAAGGTCAGATTGGATTTAGTGCCAGTGGGCCTAATCCTAATGCAAAAATTACTTTATTCTACTCTGGCAAGGACGATTTCGGTGCCGAAGATGTTGCTGGTTTGAAAGCTCGCGTGGCAACAGAGAGTGATACCAGCGTTTTAGTACCAGCCATACCCAGTGTTGATCCTTCAGCTTCTATTCCGGTGGAATTGACCGTTGGAGCAGAAGAGACTAGTATTATTTGGGAGACACGAAGTATTCAGGAAGGCACTTATACGATTTACGGTATCATAGAAGATACCGATATCAGTTCTGAATTGGTACGAGCACCTGGTCAAATTGAGGTTCGACACGATGTTTTTCTAAGTAATTTGACACCTCAAGAAGATGTTGAGATTACTGATGGATCTTTTATTGTTCAGTGGGCTGACAAAAAGAATTTAGGTGATGCTAGGATAAGTCTCTATTACAGTGAGAAAAATCTTTCGACTTTGGACTTAGTGACATTGCGAGAAAACACCGAGTTTGTCGCTGGCAACTTAAGTGAAGATGCTGACGAAGATTTAGGACAATATAAGTGGAATTTTCGCAACCAAAATGTTAAAGAGAGTGTAACTGGCTATTATCTTTATGCCATTATCAGTGATAAAGATCCAACTAAGGCCAAAGAAGAAGTAGAAATAAAGGAAAAGGCATTGCGAAGTCGGGGTCGGTTGGTAATTAAATACCCGCCGACTATCAAGTTGATTTCGCCGATTCTTCAAGGTTCGCGTGCTATAGATGAGTACACGATTTCTTGGCATACAGACGATATCGATAATAACGGTATCAAGGTTAATTTGTACTACCATACTTTAGAAGATGACGCCAAAGTGATTGTTGGTGAAGTTGGCGAAAATACGGTGCAGTCCGGTATTGTAACCACAGACTATCTGACTTCGGCCGGCTTGGGGTCTTATTCTTGGGATATTGAATCTTTCGAATTGTCGAACGAGTTTGGTTTAAATGGTTCTTATTTCGTTTATGCGAAAGCAACTGACGAAAGTGGTAACGAAGCATATAGTAAGGCCGCGGGTAGTGTAACTATTCGTAAGGTGAATATTCGTTTACGTCCAGCATCTATTGCTGCTGGGCCTGGGGAGGAGTTTCAGGTTCGTGTACAACTCCGAAGTCCGGATGTCAGAATTAAAGGGGCCAGTATATACATGACTTTTGATGATCGTTACTTGGAGATTCAGAATTCGGCCTTGCCTTTCCGTCAGCTTTCTTCTTCAGAAGATAAGATTGATAAATCTTCATTGATCTTTGACTTGGATGATGCTAAAGAAAATCAGCAGGAAGTTTTGGAGAATGATACTCATGATGATACCATTGAAGATAGTATGGCTAACGGTATCAGTGGCTTTCAGTTGGATTATAGTTTGGTGATTAAGAACAACGCTAAGGCTGTCAGGACAAATGTATATCGTACGTTAACAACTTTGACTTTTAAGGTCAAAGAACATGAAGGAACTCGTCCGGTTAATACTGCAGTCTCTTTTGATTTTGATGAAGCTGCTAGTAATAGAGGAACCTCGATTGCCATTATTGACCCGTTGACAGATACTAGAGAAAATGTATCACCTATAGCTAATACGCCAGCTTTGGCTATCCAAATTTTGCCTCACGCTACTATTTTTGGAAGGGTTAAATTGGAAGGTCGCCGAGACCATTCTGCTGAGGTTACTTTTTCTTTGCGTAAGCCTGGTACAACTGAAGACTTTGAGATCGATAGTGTTGCTAATGATGAAGATGAGGGCAAGCCCGGAATTCAAGTAACAACTAAAGCTGATGGGTCGTATACTATTCAGGGGGTGCCGAGGGGGACTTGGGAATTAGTGGCCAAGGCAGACTCCTACTTACGTGGTCAGTATCAACCAAAGGCTAATGCTTCCACATTAGTCGTTATTCCTGGCGATAATTTGCGTGGTATTGACATTTCTTCTAAAGATCAAGACCAATATTTGATTGGTGGGGATATTGACGGAGATAATCGAATAAATATTGGTGATATGAACTTGTTTATGCAAGCTTGGGGAACTCAAGAGGGACATGAACAATTCAATATCAATGCAGACTTAAATGATGATGGAAATATAAACTTGGTCGATTACGATATTATTGTTAGCGATTTTGGTGGGTTGGGTGTTCCTCCAACGGGGGATAGTGGACCTCCACCGGTGGCCTCTCCTGCAATTGTTGATCAAACTTTCCGATTGATGCAACCCACAATGCCACAATTTGTTCAGCAGGGAGAAACAATCGAACTTCAAATTATGGCTGCTGTTGAAAATGTGAAAGGTTATGCATTCGAATTAACTTACGATCCGAATGTTTGGCGCTTGATCGACGAGCAAGCAATAGCTGGCAAAATTTTGGATAAAAACTCAGCTCAGGCTGAAACATTTTTTATTAGCCGTACCCTTCAGGAAAATGGGCTTAACCGAGTTTTAGTTGCTAATATGATTGCGGGAAGACATGGTAATGCTTCTGATACAGCTGATCTCGCAAGTTTTTCTTTTGTCAATTTGACAGATGGATATACTGAGATCATGTTAGATCGTTTGCTCGTCGTAGACGGTGATCGTAATATTTATTCTCATCCTGACGGAAAGTGGTCTCAATCTATTCAAGCGTTAAAGATGCCACGAAAAACAGAACTAGCTCAAAATTACCCCAACCCGTTTAATCCTGAAACATGGTTGCCTTATAAACTTAGTCAGCAATCAACGGTTTTGATTCGAATTTATGATGCCATGGGTACTGTAGTCAGGAAGTTGGATTTAGGGATTATGCAAGCCGGCGACTATACAAACCGGTCTTTTGCCGCTTACTGGGACGGCTGTAACTCATTTGGTGAACAGGTAGCAAGTGGAGTATATTTTTATGAGCTACAAACTGATCACCAAACATCATTGAAAAAAATGGTGATATTAAAGTAGAAGACCGATTCAGTCCATATAGATCGATCCATAAAAATCTATGAATTTGGCATTGATGGGCAGGATACCTTTTTACTATCGTCAACTCCTATTTTTGACTTGTGCCAGTTCTCTTGTTCTTTTCTGTTTCACTCCTAGTTCTGAAGCCAAAGTGAAATCAGTTTACAAGTTGCTTGTGACGGATTATCGAGGCAATCGATGGATTGATTATACGGCGGTTGATGCGTCGACTTACGTGACGTATAATGGAGGGACTACCTTCATTAAGAACGTACAAGTACTTGCCCATTGGAAAATTAAGAATGATGAATCCCTGTATGGTAAGTCCATTATTAATACAAAAAAATGGAGTGCAAAAAGGCCGGAGACGGAAATAGCATCTGCAACTCCAATCCCTTCTATTTTGCGAGATAACCGTCAGGTCTCGAAAGAAAAATTAGTAGCCTCGTCTCGCTACACAAAAACCGCTATTGTTCACCGAAACCATCAACGATTGTCTTTAGCTCAACGAACATCACATCAAGAAGCTAAAGAATTCGCCAAATTTAAAGGTCAAGAAGAGGCGGTAGTGTCGGATTTATTGTCTCCAGCGAGTCAATTGCAGTCAGAGTTAGTAAAAGTTCCAATTGGATCTGGATCGTCTTCTTCTTTGATTCAAAATGGCAGATCTGTTGGGCCGACGGTAGTGAATGCTGATTTTCAATTACAACCTAACCGGACCGGAACACTGCCGGACAAGAATTTGTCCCGTGAAAAATCACGGGACAATCGGACGGTGAAGCCGGCTTCAGTTAGTAAGATAACTGCTAGAAAACAACAGCTGAATGGTAAAGTGTTAGGTCGAGTAAATAGATATAAAAGTTTGATTCGTTCGGCTGCCAAGGACAATGATTTAGACCCAGAATTGTTAATTGCACTTGTTTATGTGGAATCAGGTGGAGATTATCGTGCTGTTTCCCCTAAGAAAGCAAGTGGCTTAACTCAGCTTATGGCAGGCACAGCAAAAGATCTTGGGGTTACTAACGTATTTGATCCAAAGCAGAATATATCTGGTGGGGCCAGGTATTTGAAACAGCAAATGGATTCTTTTGGTCAGGTCTCATTGGCTTTGGCTGCTTACAACGCTGGTCCAACGCGGGTCAAAACAAAAAAAGGATTACCTTCGGAAACGCAAAGATACATCCAAAAGGTGTTACAAGTTAAGAAAGCTTTGGAAGCCCAGTGAAAAAACTAATTAGCTATATTATTTTAATCGTCTTGATAAATTGTATTGCCAATGGTGCTGAAATTAAGTTGCGTAGTATCGATAGCTTGAAAAGCGATATTACTGTTCAGCAGGGCGACCTTATCGATCTCGAATTATTTATCGATGTAGGCGAAACACCAAGCGCTGGTGTTGAAGCCTATCTAACTTACGAACCCGATAAGATTCGACTAGTAAATCAGGAAATCCCATTTGTTCAGGGGCCTTTCTACACAGGGACGATTGTTCTGAATAAGGTCGTCTCACCGACAGAGATTGGTTTTGCTGTAATTTCTAATGCGGCACCTTATCCCAAAGGTCGTGGTGTTGTGGCAAAAATTCAGTTTGTTGGGCGGGGGGCTGGTAAAACACGTGTTGTTTTTAACCGAGATCCAAAAGTGCATTGGAACAAAGGTCGGTACACGTTATTCACACAACTTAAAGACGGGAAACCTCGCTTGAGATCTTTTAAGGATTTAGTGGATACCGATATTGAAATTAAGAATACATTGGTTAAAATTGATCGGTATGATCTTCAGAGGTTTGTATCTGAAAATCCGGGTAAAAACATTCCTTTAGATAAGTTTGTGATAGTCTCTGGAACGGAAGGACGGCCAAAGCTTAATTGGGTGTTGAATGCAGAAGATAGCAAAGGACGACCTAAACAAGTAGAGTTAAATGTAGCTAACCAACTAATTGTAGGTAATTTATTACCAAAATCGAAAGGAGAAGTAGTCAAAGTTGACCTGAGAGTTTCTTTAAAAATTGGAGATTCTTTGGCTATTGACACAGCTACATTGTGGCTTAACAACAAAGGAATTCCTGTTTTGATTCGTTTCCCTCAACTTAAGTTTCGTTCTGGTTCAGAAGAAATCTTGTTGTTGGATAATTTTGTCAAAGATATAGATCACAAAAATGCTGAGTTGAGTTGGACAATTGAAGGGATGCCGGTTGCGCTTGTTATCGGCGGAGTCAGTATCAATCGTTTGGACAAATCAAAAGGTATAGTTGATAATCCACCGCGTCTAACATTTCGGTCTTTGAATCCCATAAATAGTGTACAGAAATTCAAGATGTTTATTGTCGTTACTGACCCGGATGGCAACTTTGATCGTGGTGAGTTAGAAGTGTCGGTTGAACCGCTTCCTTTTGTAAAGCTTGACTTAACACTTCCGATTACAGTGTCTTTAATTAAGAATGAAGAGCATCATATTGACCTGAGTCGCTACTTGGATATTCAACCTCAAGATGTTTTTAATGATATTGTTTGGGAAGCTTTACCATCTGAGCATGTCGCAGTTATTATTAAGAATCGGATTTTGACTTTAAGACCACAGAGAGATTGGGTTGGCACGTCAGAAAAAATTAAGGTGATTGCCAAATTTGAAAATAAGAAAGTAGAAGAGGCGGCGATCACAGTTTCGATTTTCGATTTACCTACGGAGACGACAAAAACCTTTCCTGTAATGTTGGTCCGCAACCCGGTTTTACGCAATGAATTTAAAATCATATCGGTTTTGGATAACGTTGCTAATCTTACTGTTGGTTTAACCTTTCCTGAGTCACCTGATTTAGCGCCTCGAACACTAATGATGAAAAAAATTGCTCAATCACGTAATATTTGGATGGTTAGTTATCAATTGAATGAATTATCAGAGGGTGGAGTTAAAGTTGTTGCAACTGTTATTGGTCAAGATAATTTGAATCAGAATATTCCGCCTTCAATGGGAGCTTTCACTTTAAAATAGATATGATTATTATCCATCGATATTTCATTTCAGACCGAAATATAAAGCAATATATTCCGATCATTATTTCTTTGCTCTGTATTTTTAGCTGTGCTGATCGAGAATATGATAGTTTGGTAAAAGACAATATTATTGTTATTGATAAGGCTAATGATCTGAAGAAAGCTGGTAAAAAGATGATCGAAGGTAAAATCGATGATGCTATGGGAATATTTAGTGCTATATTGAAAGAAGATGAAGCTAATATTGATGCAAACATGGGATTGGCGGGTATTTACCTATCGAAGAATCAATTTTCTGAGTCTATTAAGTATGGGAATAGTGCGCTCGAAAAAGCTGATACTAACTATCAGTCAACGTTCAATCCCAGGCTCAGTAAGCGGCACATTCATCTAATTTTGGCCCAAGCGTATTTCTATACTGGGGACTTTAACAAATCCAATGATCAAGTACGCCAAGTTGTTAATCGAAATGTTGATTTACAACCCGATGCACTAGCTAAAGAACTACAACGACTTTCGAGGTGAAATGAAATTATCTCCGACTTTGAGTCGAATTACTGACTCTCAAATTGCCGAATCTTCTTCCTTAGCGTTTAAGTCTAGTTTGAAAGTTGGTGAGGTGTTGAAGGGTCTTGTTGTTCGTGTCTTAGATAACAAACAATTTGTAATTAGTTTTAAGGGACATCAACTAATTACCGAGATGGATTTTCCACTTAGACGTGGTCAAGAAATTCAAGCTAAAGTGGTCTCGTTGGGGGAAAATATTCGAATGAGTTTTGTGCCAACAACGACACCAAACGGGTTTAACTCAGAAATTGTTGCGTTGCTCGATCAGGCTGATTTCCCGGTCAGTCAGCAGACTCATGATTTTGCCCAAATTTTGTATCAGCACAAACTCCCAATCGACTCAAAAACTTTGAATAGTTTAATACAATATGGGCAACAAGCTAACTTTCCTATGAGCGGAGACCATAATGTGCTAGTTACAGGTTGGTTGTTGAATTTACCATCAGGTTCCCATCTGTTTCAAGCATTACAAAATCTTTATCGTCGACGAGAAAAATTAGATCTCAGCTTACGGGCATTAAAAAATGCATTAAACCACTCACTGCAAAGTCCAACAGGCAGTGTTATTGATAAAACTCTTGTTCAAGAGTTTTTAGAAACAATTAATCCTCTCGATTTTGGTACAAAAAACTTAGCAGAACAACTATCTGAATTTGCAAATGGGTTAGGTTTATCTTACGAGCGAAAATTGTTTTTGGCTAGTCAAAAACAAAAAAAAATACAAGGATTTCTACAGGAGAAAACTCTTAAAACAAATCTTCTTCGCCTAAAGTCTCAAATTCCTCTGTCAAATCAACTCCCGGACGATTCACCAAGTCGTGTTGGTAAGGCTATTGATTCAATGTTATTGCAAATCGATACATTAGAATTAGCGATGAATCCTCTAATTGCTGGACGTAGCCAAGTTTACTTACAGATTCCATACACAGGCATTAAAAAGGATTTATCAGCAGAAGTTTTGGGATATAGTCCAGATGATGAAAGTAAATTGAATGTAGAGAATATGCGTTTGGAAATGTCAATCGAAACAGAAAACCTTGGGTGTTTGAGGGTTAATTTACATGTCTTGCAGCGGCAAATGAATTGCCTAATTATGTCGGAAGAGCAACGGTTCAGTGATTTTATAGTTGACGAGAAAATTGCCCTACTTGAACGGATGCAATCTATCCGTTACAATTTGAACAATGTGGCATTTCAAGTTGTTGATTTGAGTAAGATCGAGATAGAAGTCGTTCCTCGCATTTCAAGAGCGGCTAGAAATGTAGGACGAATTGATGTCAGTGCCTAATCGACTGGAAAGTGGTAATGAGAGAAGAGAAATCGGTACTGATATGTTACTAGAAAAAAGGCAAAAGGCTATTGCACTTCACTATCAGCCGGAATCTGATTCAGCACCAAAAATAGTAGCGGGTGGAGAAGGTGAAATTGCTAAACGAATCATTGAGTTGGCCGAGCAATATGAAGTACCAATCTATGAACAACCCGATGTTGTTGAAGCTCTGGCCAAGCTTGAAGTTGGAACTGAGGTTCCACCAGAGTTTTATCAAGTGGTGGCTGAAGTTTTAGCTTTTGTCTATTCAATCGATCGGAAATGGGAACGTCGTAGTACTTAGTAGTTGGGTGGTGTGAACGTGAAAAATAGAAATTGTACTTTTGTTATCTTTTGCCTTTTAGTTTTTGTATCGTTCCTTGAAGCGAGTGATTACGGTTATCTGTATATTGAAGTGGACCCACCAGATGCTCAAATTCGAATTGATGAAAATCTGAAAAGAGCCCAAAAACAGCAACCGCGTCCTATTCAAAGTCGTCAACTACTAGATGATATCCCGGTGATGAGCGACCCTGTTCCTATGATTCGTCCTGCCAGTAAGGGAGATGATCAAATTACAGTGCGCACGACAGAAGGTTTTTCTATAGGGGATCACATACGCATTTTGCAAAAAAGCGATGGAAATACGAAAGATGTTTACTCCGACCATACTGTAATTCGGATTGGAATACTTAACCTAATGCCGACTTTATTTATTCGACCTTCTTTAACGAATGGATTCAATGTTGGGTTAAGGGGTGAAGTTAGCGATCCAGAAACCGCTCGCATATTCCGGATTCAACCCCCCAGTAAAGGTCGAGTAATTGCAGTCCCAGTTGTGTCTCCAGCTAATTTAGCCGAGGATGCCAAAGCAGTAAAAGCTCGGTTGACAAAGGATTTGCGTTCGGGAGAAAATGAGATATATGTTGAATCAATTATAGGGTTTGAAGCTGGTGATGTTATTACTATTAAGCAACAAGTAGGGGTTAATACATTTATTGAGAAACCTCTTCCCATAATTGATTCGGTGGTTGAACTGGGCAACAAGATTGTGTTGAAGGAACCTCTACAAAATAGCTATTTGTTAAGTGATGGTAAGGTAGTGATTTACCATAGCCTGAAAATTGAGTGGCGTGCCGATTTCCCCAAAGAGAGCCACATCCTAATTCAGGAAATTGATCACACGGGTGCTTCAGTTAGTTTATCGGAGGATGCACAACCAGGTGATTTAGAGTTATTTGTTTCTTCGATAACAGAACTGGGACCGGGGGATGTAATTAGTATCGAGGAAGGTGTTACGAAAGAAGATCCGTTGCCAGAAATTGAGTCGGTATCCTACCGAATTAACAAAATCACGTTGAAACATCCTATCAAAAATACTTATTCAAAGGGTCAAAGCAAGATATATCGAATTAAAATTAGTGAGATCGCGGAGGTTCTAGAACCCCAGTTGGTATCGAGTAGTCGTGGCAAAAGGCAAACTCGATTAATTCTGAAAGACAGTTTAAGAAGACAATTCTCAAATGTAGCTCAAATTTTTCGGTTGAGTAAGATCACAATTTCAAAATCGTTTTACCTGCCAGAACAGAGAGTTGCACTAATACAGGCTGGCGAGGTCACCAAGTTTCCACCCTTGAGCTTGAAACGCGGTAGAGGTAGCATTACAATATTATCCGATCCATCAAATGCAGTCATCAAAATCGAACCTCAATTCACCGATACTTCTGCCACATTGGAAAAGTTAGCGGCCGATCCTATCTCACTTATTCGAGACGTGCAAGAAGGCGATACATATTTAATTCCCAAAACTCTTCGTGTTTTTGAAATTGGTGATAGTGTATGGGTTCAAAGTCGCAGTACTGACGGTTTGGTCGAATCCCGTTCCGATCATAAAATAGTTGGTATAGAAAACGTCCAAGATCGATTCCTACCGCCAATCTCTTTAGTTGAACAAGTAAATAAAGGAAGCGACAAAGTAATAGTGGCAGAAGGATCTGCTGTATTTCCAAGCGATGTCATATACTTGGAACAGCTTGATGAAAATGGTGAAATTTTTGCCAGAACGAATCACTTCGTAATCCAAACCGAGGTTATTGAGCAAGGTGTGCAAGTCACAATTGAGCCTGCTGTTGAAAGTCAGATCGATGCTGAAGGGGGAAACATTCAGGTTCAACCACAGAAAATGCGCTCTTTGATTATCTCGCCTGCGGTTTTAGGTAACTTTTTAGTTGGTCGCGCTGAAGTTCAGCTCAAACCTTACTTAACTCCAACTACTATCCGAGATATTCCTGCTGGAGAGTATCAACTCAAAATTGATACTGGTAAGTACATGGTTGAAGAAAATCCTGTAACGATTGAAGTGGATGTGGAGGTGCTGGTACGTGAATTTGAAGTTCATCAGCATCTTACTGAACCATTGTTGATTAGTCTACGCGAAAACGGTGTTCGTTTGTCTTCCTCTTTGAAAATAGAAACCATTACTTCAGCTGATCATTGGTCGATTACGGATCTAGAAAATAATCGCAATTACTCCCTTCATCGGTTGGGAAATAATAAGATTAGAGTTTCCCCGATTACTGTCTTGGTTGGACAAACGACTTTTGTAAATCGCAATCTGAAGGTTGATAAACAACCACCACTGGTTCATAAATTCGCGATTAATGATGGGAAAAAAATCACGAAATCTTCTCAATTAAAGTTAGATTTTGCTGTTACAGATGCTAGTGGTGTTTATCAAATGGCAATCTCAAATACCCAAAAGTTCGACAGATGGCAATCTTACACGTCTACTCTCAAGTGGCTGGTTGAATCAACACCTGGACCAAAGAAAATAAACGTTAAATTTAAAGATCGAGCTGGTAATGAAAGTCCAATTGAGACAAGAACAATTAATCTTAATTCTCCATTGAGTATGATCTATATACCAGCGACCACTATTCCTTTTATGATGGGAAATGAAAAGGGCGAACCTGACGAAAAACCTGAAAGACTGATTAACCTATCTGCTTATTACATTGATCAATATGAGGTTACAAATGCTGAATACAAAGATTTTGTAGATGCCACTGATCATCCATCACCAAGCTATTGGAATGATCGGCAGTATCCAAAAGGAATGGCGAAATTTCCTGTAGTTAATATCAGTTGGCAAGATGCCAACGATTACGCAAAGTGGGTAGGAAAACGATTACCAACTGAAGCCGAGTGGGAGCGAGCAGCACTTGGTGATTTTTCAGGTGTCAAAATTCGTCCTAGATGGGCATGGGGAAACCGCTGGAACGGCATAATTACTAACTTGGTTAATTTTAAAACTGGCAAAGGGTTAGCACCAGTTGACCGCCACCCGGATGGGCGATCTCAAAACCATATTTACAACATGTGCGGTAATGCTTGGGAGTGGATATCCGATTGGTATGATCCCACATACTATGCAAAAAGCGGTGTGTCTGATAATCCAATGGGACCGGTCAACGCTACTGATCTGAAAGCGATTCGTGGTGGTATTGCTCTCGGTGAGGATGGTTTTATGACTCCAATTACAAATCGTGAGAAAGCTAACCCAGAAGTTGGATATCCTGGTGTTGGTTTTCGTTGTGTTAAGTCCATTGAAAATTAAGCCCATATAGAATAGAGTTGTAGGAGTAAATTTACAGTTGAGATATTTCTTTTTCTATCTATTGTTAGCTGTTTTGTTCGTTGATTTAGCCTTTTCAGTTGAAGATTGGGATCAGGGGTATGTCTTGTTAATCGAGCGAAATTTTGTCTACGTTGATATGGGAAAAAGTCATGATTTGAAGGAGGAGGATATCTGCTATGTTTACGAGTCTGTTGAACATCATCTATCTCCTGTTGCTACATTAGAAGTTCTTGAGGTTTATGACTTTAGCTCTTTGACGAAAATCAAGGAGGTTGAGTCCGGGAAGACTGTGAGTTTTGCGGATTTGGTTTCTGTTCAACAGGTGATTCAAACAGTAGATGGTATTGGCATTCTCAAGCAAGTTTTGCCTGATTTGGCTGGTGCTTCTGACTACGAACAACCACGTCGACGTCAGTCAAAAGCTTTTGCCTGGACAATGTGCTCTCTTAGTGGGGCTTTGGGTATTGCGGCGTATTACTCGGATCAGCGAGCAGACAATACCTTTGAAATGTACCAAAATGCTCAAGCTAAAGCGAAAGCCGACGACTTCAAATCGAAGACACAACAACTGGATAAACAAACTAGTTTGTTGCTCGGAACTTCGATTGTTGGTTTCACAACAAGTGTTGTTCTATTTTTAATTCAAGATCAAGAAACCGACTCAACAGTTCAGACTTCGTGTCTGCCAATGAAAAATGGGGTTCTTGGACAGGTTAGGTTTCGTTGGTAAAAGTCATGAAAAAATACTATATTCACTGGTATGTTGTCGTAATCGGTATTATGCTGACAACATCGGCTTTGCCCGACAGCCATCAGCCAAAAGAGAAAAAAGACAATATTGCCACGAGTAATATAGAAGATGGTCGGATTTTGAGTATTAGTTCACGACGAATTGATATTAACTTGGGTCGAGTCGATGGCGTTAAGCGTGGTATGGGGCTAGAAATATACCGTGCAAAAATCTTGTATGATGTTAGCGTTAACCGTACACAAACGATCAAAGAATCTCTTGGTATGGGCCTGGTCATTGATGTTGATCAAAACCGGTCTACTCTTTATCTCTCTAACTTCGAGGTCAAAACGACTAATCGAGATAAGATGAGTCCACCACTTATTGATATTGGTACTAACGTTCGGCTAGTACGACTGCCTACTAAGAGTCCATTGGACTTGGGTCGACATTCTATTTTGGTACGAAAGTTTGAAGGTACTGGTTCTGATATTGAAGAAAGACTGGCTGAGTCCGATACTGATCAATTGGCTGCGTCCTTGGATAATGGACCGCAGATTCCATTCAAATCAGATCACGAAGTGAAATTAACTGATCCTGATGGAAATGAAATTTATGCTGCCTTTGGAAAAAATGCAGGAGAGGGTATTGCTTCTTTCCAGTTATTATATAAGGTTGATAGGGAAATCATCATCGTACCTGGACTCGAAAGCAAACCACTTCACACTGTCGAGATCTACGACAGAATTAAACGACCTCCTCAGGATTTAATTGAACATCTTCAGCAACTCTCATTAGGTGAAGCCATGATTGTCGGTATAAAAGGAGAAATACTACAAATAGCGGGAATTGACCCCAAACAGGTTGGAAATGGTGATCAACTGACATTGACTAAGACACCCAAGGAAATAATACACCCCGTCACTGGACAATTAATTACACTAGGTGTCAGGCGCGAATTGCAGGGTATCGTTTCTGCTATTAGTGATAATGTCATCGAACTAAGTATTCCTGATGAATCGGTGAAAGGATTCTACACCGACGACATGATTTCGGTAACCAAAGAATAGATTGATTCCTATACTTTCAGTTGGAGGTTATCAATCAAACGTGTTTCCCCAATATGAATTGCTATAGCTATTAAAATACTCATCTCAGATTCCAAGGTTAGAATTGGCTCGAATGTTTTACTAGAGACAATTACCACGTAATCAATTTGAATTGATGCTTTAGTCTCGATCAGTTGTTTCATTTCGGCAATAATTTTTTTTACGGACCGCTCCCCAAGAAGGATTTTCGACTTAGCAAATTCTAGAGACTGATACAGTATGTTGGCCGATTGACGTTTATCTGGAGTCAAATAGGCGTTCCGGGAACTCATAGCTAGACCATCATTTTCCCGTACTATTGGTAAGCCAATTACCTCCAAATCAAAATTCAGATCCATGACCATTTGTTTAATAGTGGCTAGTTGTTGTGCGTCTTTTTGACCAAAGTAGGTACGTGTGGGTCGAACAATGTTAAACAGCTTGGCAACGATGGTTGCCACTCCACGTAGGAAAGTCGGTCGGCTGAGGCTGCACAATCCTTGGGTAATTGGACCAACAACTTCTACTCTTGTATAATTATTTTGCTGGGGATACATTTCTTCGTTACTTGGTGCGAAAATTAGATCTACACATTCTTTCTCGAGCAAATCATAGTCTAATTGAAAATCACGAGGGTAATTATCAAAATCCTCGTTAGGAGAAAATTGGGTTGGGTTGACAAATATGCTTACAACTATCAAATCATTGTCTTTCCGAGCCTGACGAACTAGGCTGAGATGACCCTGATGCAAAGCGCCCATCGTCGGCACAAAACCAATTGACTTCCCTTGACGCTGTCCATGTCGGCACCAAGATTGGGTTGCGTTAACTGTTTTTATAAGTTCCATTTTTCTCGGCAAATAATAACCATTTATTCAATTACTTTTGGCACTTCGAAGTATCCTTGTTCGGCTGAAGGAGCGTTAGCCAAGATTTCTTCCCGTCGAAAGAGGTCTTTTTTCTCATCAGTTTTGGTTATATTACGAATAGGTACGACATGAGAAGTCGGCAGAATGTTTTCAGTATCGAGTTGGCTTAATTTTTCGATGTAACTCAGAATCCGAGATAACTGTTCTCGGCTAGCTTCTATTTCCTGATGGTTAAGGGTCAAACGTGCTAGATTAGTAATATGTTGGACATTTTCGAAACTGATTTTTGACATAGTTTTCCCTTATGTAATTTGTAAGTTAGCGTAAGACTGCATCAATGTTTTCTCTCCGGCTCGATCGAAACGGATTGTTATTCGGCTATCACCCCCCGAACCAAAGATTGCTTTGATTCGCCCTCGACCAAATCGTGAATGGTAAACGATTTGTCCAACGCGATAATATCCTGAATAATCCGGTTCATCAGGATCGAAAGTTGAAACAACCTTAGGCACTTCTAGATTCACGTGCCGTTGGATACATTGGAGTAAATCTGGAGGGATTTCGTCTAAAAAGCGAGAACTAATCCGATAATCAAAATTACCAAACGTACGACGTGTCTTGGCATGCGTTAAATATAATTGTTCTTCAGCTCGAGTAATGCCTACATAGCAGAGACGCCGTTCTTCCTCCAATTCTTTGGGAGATTCCATCGATCGTTGATGAGGTAAAGATCCCTCTTCCAAACCGATCATAAAAACAATAGGAAACTCAAGTCCTTTCGCATTATGCAAAGTCATTAATGACAAAATATCATCTTGATCTGACAAATTATCAATGTCAGCAGTCAGCGTAACTGACTCGACATATCCACTGAGGGTCGGTTCTGGATCAGATAATTCGTAACTGAGTATACCATTGATTAACGCATTCAAATTTTCGATACGGGTTTGTGATTCAATCGTGTTTTCTTTGCGTAAAGCGTTCAAATATCCAGAACGATGAACCAAATCTTTTATTGTTTTGGATGGTGCATCGGTCGTCTGGTAATTACGAATTAACTCACTAAAATCTTTGATCCGGTTTTTGGTGGCCGTTCGAATATTCTCAATTTCAACCACATGATGTACTGCATCAATCAATGGTAGTTGGTTGAATCGTGCAAAATCTTCTAGCCGCGCCAAAGTCATCGGTCCAATACCTCTAGATGGCACATTGATAATTCGACGTAAGCTTACCGAATCACTAGGATTTACGATTACTTTTAAGTATGCCAATAGGTCTTTGATCTCCATTCTCTCATAGAACTTAGTACCACCAATGATTTGGTAAGGGATATTCTCTTCACGAAGAGTATCCTCAAAAGTACGAGATTGGGCATTCATTCGATAGAAAATAACACAATCACCATAAGATCGCCCCTTGCGTTTATAACGTTGGATTTCTCCAACTACATAACTCGCTTCTTCAGATTCATCGTTAGCTTCAAATAATCGAATAGGTTCACCTGACTGTTTTTCAGTCCACAATGATTTTTCTTTTCTTTGATCATTATTTTGAATTACCAAATTAGCAGCTTCAAGTATATTCTTTGTTGACCGGTAATTCTGTTCTAAACGCAGAGTTTTTATATTTTGGTAATCCTGTTCAAAGTTGAGAATATTGTTAATATCCGCTCCACGGAAAGCGTAAATTGACTGATCATCATCTCCAACTACACATAAATTTTGGTGATCTTTAGCCAGCTCACGAACTAGCTGATATTGGCAATGGTTTGTATCTTGGTATTCGTCAACCATAATGTGCTGGAAACGATTTTGGTAAAATTCCAATACGTCAGGGCAAGTTTTAAACAATTCCACTGTTATCAAAAGCAGGTCGTCAAAATCCAAAGCGTTGTTTTTACGTAGTTGTTTTTGGTAGTCGGAAAAAACTTGAGCTACGTTCTGTTCAAAAGGATTAACAAAAGAAACTCCAGAACGAATCGAAATTTCATAATCTGTTGGAGACATCAGTTGATTTTTAGCACTACTGATTCGGCTTTGAACAGCCCGAGGTTTGTTCAATTCCTCTCTCAATTGTAATTCTTTCAATATTGACTTTATTAGTGTGATTTGGTCAGCAGAATCATAGATGGTAAAAGATGTTGAGTATCCGAGACGATCGATATGCCTTCTTAAAATTCTGGCACAACTAGAATGAAAAGTCGAAACCCAAATTTTTAGGCTTATTTCTTCACCAACTAAATCAGTTAATCGTTTTTTCATTTCGCCTGCTGCTTTATTAGTGAAGGTCACTGCCAAAATATTATAAGGCGAAACCCGGTGTTGATGAATCAAGTGTGCAATCCGATATGTGATTACTCGTGTCTTTCCACTACCAGCACCAGACAACAACAGGAGCGGTCCTTCAAAGTGTTTGGCCGCTTCTTGCTGAATTGGATTTAGACTTTCTAGTAGATTACTGATTGTCATTATTTTTCATAAATAGCAATAAATTGGTATTTCATAGTCCGATAATACCTCAATTTAATCCTGTTGATCTGACTATTTTGTTTTGATATTTTCTCACACAGGAAGACTTGTACCGTCAAATTTTCATTCGCAATGACAAATGTTATAATCGAAAATGGTGTTTGTTGATCCAAAAACTAGCGACGTTCCATCATCACTAATTGATGATGGAATAAGAAATCACGAACCAATTCCCATTCTCAATCCAGAACGATGGAAATCGAAAATCCTCCGCAGCAATTATTAATTTCCTAATGTAGGAAGAAATTGAATGCTGATTTAATCGACATTAATGTGTGAATAAAAATTTAACTGGAGCAAGTGGCTGTTTAAACCTGCCAAATACTAACTTTTAACCTACGAGAAAGTCAGTATCTGTCCTAGGAGTTGGTCCCCAAAATAAATCAATGAAAGATCAATCAAGTTGGTTGACCAACAGTTTCACTTTGGTCGAGAATATCCAGGATTAAAAAACAGAATCCAACATAATAGTGATTGTTTAGCGACTTGAGCAATCATGGTGTTCAGACGGTTATAATAACTGTAAGTGCTATAAGAATTTGACATGAAAATTTAACGATAGTAATTGACTTGAAGGCTTCTTAAGCGTACCAAGTATATGAAACTGATGTTACCTGTGCAAGGTAAATGTAATATCTGATACGATTTGATTCCCTGTTGCAGCTATTGGTTGTCTATGCTAGAATGGCAAGATTCAACATGGAGTGAAATCAGTGCTAACACCAACGATTGAATGGGCTAATGGGCGTATTCGCTTAATTGACCAAACGTTATTACCTAACGAATTTAAACAAATTTATTGTGATGATGTAGAAGCTGTTTGGGAAGCAATAAAAATGCTAAGGGTTCGGGGAGCGCCGGCGATTGGAATAGCCGCTGCTTTTGGCACAGTTATTGGTATTTGGCACTCAACGGCTAATGCTTACACCAGTTTTTATGCCGAACTTAAAAAAGTTACCACTTACTTAGCGACATCCCGACCAACCGCAGTCAATCTATTTTGGGCTCTTGAGCGAATGATTCAAGTCGTCGAAGCCAATCAAAGTCTACCAGTATCAGAATTGAAGCGGCGACTATTAACTGAATCTTTCGACATTATGAGTGAAGATCAACAAATGTGTCGGTCAATCGGGCGACATGGTGCAAATTTGATTGAAAGTGGAGACGCTATTTTGACTCACTGTAATGCGGGTGGTCTAGCAACATCAGACTATGGAACGGCTCTAGCCGTTATGTTTTCCGCTCACGAGCTAGGAAAGAAAATTCATGTCTACGCTGATGAAACCCGACCATTACTGCAAGGAGCACGATTAACTACTTGGGAACTGATGAGAGCCGGGATTGATGTTACATTGATTTGTGATAGTATGGCTGGTCAAGTAATGAAAGAGGGGCGTATTCAAAGGGTCGTAGTCGGAGCAGATCGAATTGCAGCAAACGGTGATACTGCCAATAAAATTGGAACCTACATGGTAGCTGTAATGGCTCAACAACATGGTGTGCCGTTTTATGTGGCTGCACCAACTTCTACACTCGACATGTCTTTGACAACCGGTGATCAAATCCCAATAGAAGAAAGAGGGGCTGAGGAAGTAACAGAAGGTTTCGGCAAGCGTACAGCACCAGAGGGGGTTAAAGTTTACAGTCCGGCTTTTGATGTTACACCAGCTCATCTGATCACTGCTATAGTAACCGAGAAGGGAGTGGTAGCACCACCTCTTGGTGCTAATCTGAAAGCGATCCTTGAGTCGTAATTTTTGTGTCTGAAGTCATAGTTCAAACTGATAGGTTGTCAAAATGGTTTGGGCAAGTCATTGCCCTAAACGATGTTACTGTTCAATTTAAGCCTGGAATTACTGGTTTGCTAGGGCCGAATGGGGCTGGCAAGTCAACTTTATTGCGTTTAATCGCTGGCCAACTTAAACCGAGTCTCGGTAGTCTTTCGGTGTGGGATGAACCGATCTGGAACAATCCTACTTTACACTATCGAATTGGTTTTTGTGCAGACAGCGATGGTTTCTACTGGAACATGACTGGCTTAGAAATGCTCCGTTTCCTTGCTCAACTTAATTCTATTCCTCTAGATGAAATGGATAAAAAAATTTCATCAATCATGAAAACTGTTGGACTGGACAAACAGATGTACAAGAAAATAGGGGCGTACAGCAAGGGAATGCGGCAACGCCTGAAGCTAGCCCAAACGTTGGTTCACGATCCTGATCTCATTCTGCTTGATGAACCACTCAATGGAATGGACCCAGTCGGACGTAGCGAAACCATTAAATTGATTCGTTCATTAGGCGAATCTGGTAATTGTGTTCTTGTCTCTAGCCACATTTTGCAAGAGATTGAATCTTTGACTGATAACATTTTGCTGATTCACCAAGGCAAAGCCGTAGCTGAGGGTAGAATCTCTGACATTCGAGATCTGATTGATGATTATCCTCATAAAGTTTTCATTGATTGCCGGAAACCGAGAGAACTAGCGGAAATATGTGTTGGATTCGATGATGTTTCTAGTGTTCGGCTCCATGAAGATGGGAGTAGTTTGACTGTTGAAACCCGCAAACCTGACGAATTTTATGCACGAATGCCACAATTAGTCTTGGAAAATCGTATTCAAATTGAACAAATGTATTCACCTGATAATAATCTAGAGGCCATATTCGACTACTTAATCCAATAAAATGAACAATATTGAACTATACGAATTTGATCGTCAAGAATTTGTTCTTCTGCCTCATTTTTCAACCAAAACTGAAACAATATGCTTGTCCAATGTCGTGGATCGACTTGAAGCTAATGCGAGATTAAATTTAGATCAGCCTAAAACAAAGGTTAGCAAATGGGGGCCGCAATATTATCATAGTTCTGACCATGGCTACCATTTTCAAAGGGAAATTGATCACGGAAAAACTTTGATTATCGAGGTTTTTTAACTTTTCATCTGCTTTTGATTTTTTGGTCAACCATCAAAAAACAATGAATTACATATTAGCTGTAATACAAGAGGAGATCGGAATTAACAATTCAGAGTTACGAATTCGTTATCCGGGTAACTTTGTACTCATATGAGTGGACCTCTGATTTGCAAATACAGATATACATTTAATTCGAGAGGAATCAATTGTATGATGGTGTGAATCATATATTTTGTTCACTCAGTCAAAGCACAAGAAGGTGTTTTTTTTGTGTTGTTCCAGGCACACACAAATCAAATTTCAGTTCATCCTATCTGTGTCATGTAGATGATGAGCCAGGCATGATTGGTATT
>CAYVHK010000022.1:0-7843 GCA_964451145.1 uncultured bacterium
CCCACCGAGAAGGATGAAGAACGCATCTTCTCCACTATTAAAACCAAAATTACACCCGTAAAAACCTGACCGATATTGACGTTGATCGACCTCAATAAAGTATCAAACATATTATCGATGATAGTCGATTTACGTCGAGCGTCGTTTAATTCGGCATATTTATCAATTACATCTTGTTCGGCATTGTTAACTTTGATTGCTAAAATGGATTGAAAAACCTCATTGATAAAGTTAGTTGATTGTTCTGTGGCCTCCCTTTGTCTCCGTCGATATTTCCCAATAAACCGTCGCGTCACATTGACAATTGTGACAATCATAATACCTGGCAGTACTGTAGCTAGCATAATTTTCAGGTCGATCTTCGCCATCCAGTAGACCGCCAAGCCGACAAAAATCATATTTCCCCAGAGATGAATGTATTGTTCGAGGTAAAAAACAATCGTACGGGCATCATCCCGAATACGATTTGTCACTTCCCCCGAAGAACCGGATACATGCTGTGGGTTGGAAACATCCAAAACAGCTTTTACCAAATTTTTGCGTAGCAGAGTAAAAATTGAAAAAGCCCAACGAGTCCAAGGTAACATGGAAGAAATCAAAATACCTTGATTTCCCAATTGGATAGAAGCATAGAAGACGACAACGGTCCAAGCATTCAAACCTGTTTCACCATTTTTCGATAATGCATCGAAAAATTGCTTCATTAATAAACCAGTGGCAAAAGGCACTAGATCATCAATACCTCGAAGTAGAATGGTGAGTAGAAATAACCATGGTCGATACAAAAATAATCGCCAAGAAAGTTGTCTCGTGGTCACACAACCTCCCTCGCATGAGCGTTATCAATCGAGGTTAAGGGAGTATTTTCATTTTCTAATCCTGTCGTTAGAAGTTGCGAAAATCGAGAGCTTGGGTCATCGGCTAGTACTTGTCTTTGACCATGTTCTCGAATCCGACCGTTTTCTAAGATCATGATATCATCGACTCGTTGAAGTGTACCCAATCGATGAGCGATAATAATGCCCGTTCGATTTTTCAACAGGCGTTGAATAGCAAAATCAACCCGGGCTTCCGTAGCCGGATCAAGGCGGGACGACGGTTCGTCCAAAATTACAATGGCTGGATTTTTTAGAAAAATCCGTGTGAAGGCCAACAATTGAGCTTCGCCTGCTGACAGACCACTACCACCAGCCACCAGTATTGAATCAAGGCCATTCGGCAATGAGTCGTACCATTCGGTTAAACCGAGTTCTTCTATGACCGCCAGTAACTTGTCATCCTCAATTTGGTTATTGAATAAAGTCAAGTTTTGACGGACGGTAGCGTTAAATAGCTGTACATCTTGCGTTACTAAACCGATATGACGACGAAGATCAGACAATCCTAAGTGTTGAATGGGTTTACCCGAAAGCCGAATTTGACCGGAGTTAATGTCGTATAGACGAAACAAAAGTCGGGTGATAGTCGTCTTCCCACTACCTGTTCGACCAAGCAAACCTAAAATTTTGCCTTGTTCTAATCCAAACGAAATATTGTTCAAAACTATTTCATCAGGCACGTAGTGGAATGTAACTTGTTCGAAGACAATTGCGGGGCTGGTATTGTGGTCAACAGTACTGGTAAATGATTGGCCACCATTAACCAAGCGAGACTCAGTTTGGAATAACTCTTCGATTCGCTTCATACCAGCTGTGGCTCTTTGAAGTTCGTTAATTTGTTGGCTGATAGTATAGAGTGGGAATTCGAGTTGTCGCATATAGTCAAGAATTAGTACAACGGCTCCTAATGTGAAAGCCCCTCTTACAAATAGCCAAATACAAACGGCCATTGCCAGTGCCTGTCCCAAGGCGAAAAGTCCTCGTGTCAGAGAGCGAAGGCATTCGCCAATTACGTCGGAGCGAACATTAAGCTGAAAAACCTCTTGTACTACTTGAAAAAATCGGTTCATGGTATAAGGCACACCGCCATTGGTACGAATGTCCTCAATTCCACCGAGTCGCTCCTCGATAAAGCCAAACATTTTTGCATAGCCTTCCCGTTCTGCCGCATAGATAGGGACAGCAACTGAACGAGTCAAATGAAAAACGAACATAGCCACAACTGTAAAAGCTATCATAGAAAGACCAATTCGCCAATCTTCCCTTAGAATGACTAATAAGATTAATGACAGACGTAGCAGACCGCCAGCTACTTGTAGAATGAGGGCAGAAAAAAAACTGGCCAGAGTGCTAGTGTCGCCATCCACCCGCTCAACCATTTCACCAGGGGTTTTTTTATGGTGAAACCCCATATCTAGTAAAAGGCAATGATGGGCCAAATCACTCCGCATTTGGTTGGTTGTTTTCCAAGCTACGTCCTGAGCTAAATAACTGTGAACGAGCCGAACCAGCTGTCCTAAAATACTAACTGAAATGAATAAAGATGCAGCTATGATCAGTGGATCTTGTCCCAACATCTTTGACAATGGAATCAAAAACGGTCCCAAGACATCTTTGCTTTGATCCAGTTTGTTAGTAGCCGAGTCTATGAAAAATCGAATGATCTGTGGAGAGAGCAAGGGTAAGATATTGCTGATCCCCATGAAAAAGGCTAACCCAATCAAGTGCCACTTAAGCGGACGAAGATACTGTTTCAGTAAGGATGCGTATTCCCCAAAGGAGACACGATCGATTTTTTGATGAGAAAGGTCCAAAATTTAGTATAGGGCGATGAGGTCTTTAAGTGGACTGGTAGAGTCTAATCGTTTTTGTGTTTCATATTCAGGGCTGATCCATCTAGCACCAGATGGCTGGCCCGGATTTCGGTATGCATAAACCACAGTCCAACGAGTATCACTTGACTCTTGCCGAGGTGTTACTGCATGCGCGGCATGTGTCCATACCAAAATCACCGTACCTGCCGATACCGACATTGTTTCAATAGCCAAGGGTTGGCCAGTCATCGGATGGCATTTTCTTTTCATCCATCCGGTTTCGAGTTCAGCATCAGACTTAGCTTGAATTCGAGCATCCCGAAAAAGATGGCTACCGGGTACAACTTTTAATCCGCCATCGTCCATCTTGAAGCCGTTAACGTAAAAGAAAATGCGAACAAATCCCAAATCGTGATCGTCTTCGGCATAGCCGTGGCTGTGCCAGCCGATACCACCATTTCCACCAGGTCGGTTGAGGCTAACACAATGGTCATAACGAATCTTATTACCCAATACTTTTTCTACCAAATCAAGCATTTGTGGATGCGTTATGAGTTCCTCCAAATAGGAGTCGTATTCAGCTGAAAAACGGTTAGGTTCATACCCTTTTATGATATCTAAGGAATGAATATGTTCTAGGGATTGGGTCAATTTTTCTTGCGCCAAGCTAGTCAATAGGCCTGGATAAACCAAGTGGCCATCCCGATTCATTTGCTTACGTTCAGCTTCATTAAATTGATAGGTATGAAATAATTGGTGATTCACAGACCTATCCTACCAAACACGTTTTCTATCATAACACGCAATACAAAAGTGTCAAGTTAAAAGCTCAGAATTGCTCTTATAACTCGAAATGGTTATTCCTTTTCATCCTTGTGATAGCGCTCATCTTGAGCTTTAAGTCTGCGTTTTAAGGCTGTCATATTCGTTCCTCGTTCACCTGACCAACCATCAAAAATAGACCACAACCAAACTAAACTCATCTGTAAGAGGCCTGTAATTTTGATTATCCAATTCGGTTTATACATTAATTTCTGCTCTTCGTGCTCAAATAGTTCTTGATGTGGTTTCTGCTCAATATTTTGAGCAGTCTGCTTTAATTTTTCCAAATCAATGTTCAAGCCTTCTTCACTTTTTTGCGATTCGATTATTCTTTGAGCTTCGTCGAATCGGATTAAATCCCGCCAACTTGTAAGTGGCAGTGAATTTAAGCAAACGAGGAGAGCCCCAAGAGCTGTACCCAAAAAATAGAGGAATCCCTTCGCTGGTGTTCTAAGATAAACTTGGCCCAAGCCAGGAAGCAAAAGAGATAGAAAAGCAGCTACGAAAGAACTCGTTGGTTGTTTTTGTTTATGTAAGGCCATATTTCATTTAATTCCCAAATTCTCCCCTCGAAACGAGATAAACACCAATACAGATGACAAGACCCCCTAAGACACGAAGCTTAGGTACGTCTTCTTTGAATAATAACCACGAAAACATTATGGTGATAACGTAACCCAAGCTAATCATCGGGTAAGCTACACTTAACTTGATGCGGGATAGAATCACTAACCAGATTAATGTTGTCGAACCATAGACACCGATGCCGCCAATGACAAAGGGATTACTCAAAGCTTGAAATATCTTGGAGACGATTTGGGACAAATCCCCCTCAATTTTTCCGACTTGGTTCATTCCCTGCTTAAGCAGAATTTGGCCAGTGACAGAAAGAAGAACGTTACAAAATATGAGCAAGAAATTTTTCATTGTTTTTTATTTATTCCTGGCCTTTGACAATTTCTTTAATCACGTAAATTGGTTTGTTTTGCGATTCGTAATAAGTTCGAACGAGTAGTTCACCAATGAGACCAACCGAAACAAGTTGAATACCTGTCAATATTAGCAATATACCTAATACGAGCATCGGCATTCGTTCCACCAGACTAGTCTCTGAAAATAAAAATGCCAGCCAACCCTGACTGACTCCAGCCGGAAAAAGGATTTTGCCAATTGATAGATATCCACAAATTAAAAAACCGAGCGAAAAAAAGAGCAAGCCGACCAAACCAAAACTTTGTATTGGTCGAGTAGAATAATTCATCAAAAACTTAATCATGATTA
Organism: uncultured bacterium; assembly: GCA_964451145.1. Taxonomy (GTDB): domain Bacteria; phylum Poribacteria; class WGA-4E; order WGA-4E; family UBA9662; genus TMED15. The sequence goes on from CAYVHK010000022.1 coordinate 4,796, forward strand.
GGTCTAAAACCACACGTATTGTACGAGAGATGCCATACTTCGATTTACCCTTAGTGCGAGGGTGATGTTGAACTGGTATTTCAGTAATTTTAGCGCCAATTTGATGACCTAAAACGGGAATAAATCGATGTAGTTCACCATATAGGTTAATATTTTCAATTACTTCCCGGCGGTAAGCCTTAAGTGTGCAGCCCAAGTCATGCAATTCAACACCTGTCATTTTAGCAATCAACCAATTCGCTAAAATAGAGGGAAGCCTTCGTAAAATGAAACCATCTTTCCGTTTGGATCGCCAACCACTGACAATATCATAACCTTGCTCTAGTTTATCCAATAAACGACCAATATCATCGGGATCGTTTTGTAGATCGGCATCGAGTGGAATAATCACTGAACCTTCAGCCAAGTCGAAACCAGCACTCATGGCCGCTGTCTGCCCAAAGTTGCGGCGAAAACATATCACCTGAACTTTAGGATCATTTAATACTATTTGCTTCAGAATTTCAAAACTTTGATCTGTACTTCCGTCATCAACGAAAATAATCTGGTATTTTTTTTTCAATCGTTCCAAAGATTGGTGAATCTTTTGGTAAAGTTCGGGCAGGCTCTCAGCTTCGTTGAGTAAAGGAACAACAATCGAAATTTCTGGTTGAGTTGTTGACATGATCTCAGTTGACATTGATGTTTTGCATATTATAGAATAGAGGGCAGACATTTTTATAGGAGCATAAAATTATGGTCGTAATTACGGAATCAGCGGCTAAAAAAGCAGCGGTTTTGATACAAAATGAACAACCCCAATCAGATAAAGAATTTGGACTACGCATGAAAGTAGTCGGTGGTGGTTGTTCCGGTTTTCAATACGAACTCGGTTTCGACGAACAACGAAGCGGCGATCGTGTTGTCGACCAAAATGGGTTAAAAGTGTATGTTGATCCTCGAAGTATCCTATATCTAGCAGGTTCAACATTAGATTATAAAGACGGTCTGATGGAGTCTGGATTCAAAATTGAAAACCCCAACGCTAACTCGACCTGTGGTTGCGGTGAATCCTTCAGTGTCTAACCTACATTTTCTCTAACCCAATTTAAGTAATCTACATTTCCGCTTACTATTGGCACTGCAGTTACTTCACAGATATCATAGCTGTGTAATCTGTTTACGGTTTTAGTTATTCTTTCGACCATTTGTCGGGTGGTTTTTATAATCAACTTTGATTCAGTCGTAGTTTCTACCACTCCTTGCCAACGATAAACTGACTGTACCGTCGGTATGATATTGACGCAAGCAGCCAATTTCTCCTCGACCAGTTTTGCAGCAATTGTTTCGGCTTCCATTAAGTTGCTAGTAGATACAAAAGCAACCACAAAATCTGACCTCATTTCCTTTTTCCTTTTATTGATTTTAAATAGTCAACCGGATGTGAAACTTATTTTGCCCATAAGTTAAATCAACCCGAACTAACAATAATTGGTCATCAATCCATTTGACCGATAAGGCATTCGTCTCCATAAGTCTCAAACCAATATGATCCCCCCAAATTGCAAAACCGAATGGCATGTTTTTGGTGGATTCAATCTCAATTGTCATTCGTAATTCTAACCGGCTACGAGATGACTTAAAATCGGCAATCTGTGGAATTTCAGTTTCTTGGCCATCAAGTGAACCTATTGGTGGTGAGACATAGTTATAGATTTCAATCGGCTCAGTTTGAGTTGAATTAAAGACTAGTTGGCAATTATCATCATAGTAAAACAAACTAGATTGGTCTAAAAAATAAGTTGGTGGCGTAACAGGACTAGCGGTTTGAAAATCTTTGATCAAACGTCCCAACGGTTGGATATTGATAATTTCTTTTTGGCTGAGTCGAACTAAAAATTCAGCCAAAAAATCCAACTGTGAGCCTACGCACTTGGCCAGCCGTTTCACATCAACCGTAAAAATCAGATTTGAATTGACGTTAAGTTGGTGGCAAAACCTGAGACTATTCAAATAGCGATCTAAATACTCATTGCAACGATTTTCAAGAATCATTTCAACCAAACACTCGGTGGTCGGTATTCCGACTACTGATCGATTAGGTTGATTGGCAAAGTTGTGTCTCTCTTGAGAAGGATAAAAAAAATCGAACGGGCAACCGGCATCTTTTCCAGTCGTCTGATAACCGGCAAGAGCAGTAAATCCCACTTTTTCTAGCGCTTCAACCAAAATGTGGTTGATAGTTCCAGTTGTATTGGCTACTCTTAGACGGTCATCTGGAAAGGCTTTTTGAAGACGATCCCTCTGCTTGGAAATATCGTCGGTGAGTTTATGCCGAAAGGTAACAATTTGGTCTGCTTGGGTCAGATCAACTTTAGCCAAATCACTCGTGTCAAGAGCTAAAATGATTTCGTCGCTGAATTCAGCTTGATAATCTGTTAACTCTGGTTTGTAGGATTGGGCTGAAGTTGATAAAAGCGACCAAGATATCGGCAATTGACATTCGTGGGCCATACTAGCAAGCAAACGTAATCCTTCCTTTACCAATTTTTTGTCAGTTGTTGATTGATTCAAATGAGCAATCAAAGCACAATTCAACGGATGTGAAGTGTTAGACATCTATTTCTGTGCCTTCAACGATTCACCGTCTAAGTACTGGGACAAGTAAATAGTAGCTCCATTCTGCCGAGCTGACTCCCAACCTGCCAAAACAGGAGCAAGAGAAAGAATTCCGTCAGTATAGTCGCTCATTAATTTTTGTGGTTGTCCAGTGGCAACTGCTGAAATAAAGGCTTGATCTTGTGCCAACCAAGGATCAAAATCGACGGCAGTATAAATAGTTTCTTGGTTTACTTCAATGCGTTCATAACCATGAACTGATAGATATCCACCTTCGAAAAAGATACGAAATCTAGGAATATTGGCTGGTGCTTTTGGTGATGTTGATAAAAAAGTAGAAGTCATAGTAGCTACGGTAGAAAATAGGAAATGGAAGTAGCAAGAGCGTGGGGTTTGATATCTTATATCAATATGATTATATGATTCTGTGATATCAATATCATTCTGTGA
>CAYVHK010000022.1:7853-19986 GCA_964451145.1 uncultured bacterium
AGAGAGTGGGGCTTGATATCTTTTTTCCATATGATAAAACGCTTGAGCTGCGACTATATCTAAATCAGTCATAAATCTCATATAGTCAACTGCATGACATCCCCAGTCGAAGGCAAAAAAACCGCCTTTTTCATAATTGGCCTGCCAATTATCATCGGTTTGATATAGGTGAGGTAATCCGCTAAAACTACTAAACTGTGCATGGACGATTTTTTTATCAGATAAAAAAGATTTGGCTTGCTGATAGATTGGCCGATAACGCTCCCTAAAACCGACAGTGCCAATTACTCCTGATTCAGTGATTGCCTGATCAATTCTTTGAGCTAAGTTGATGTTCAGAGCTTGTGGTTTCTCACTAAACAAATGCTTCCCCTGTTTAGCTGCAGAAATTTCAATGTCTGTGCGGGCATATGCCGGCACAATAGAATAAAGAACATCAAAATCAACTTCCGCTAACATTCGATGTCCATCAGTAAAAATATTGGGGATTTGGAATTTTTCAGCCGTTGAGTTAGCTGATTTCAAGTTGACGTCACAAACCGCCACAACCTCAGCTAACTCAATTTTCATCAGGTTAGGTAAGTGTGTTTTATTAGCGAAACTACCAGTTCCATAAATGGCCACTTTGACTTTTCTGCTCATGAATTCTTACTTACCAATCAAATGTTTTTTGCCAACTGTTTTTGAGATCAGTGATTTCAGCCTGTAGAATAGTTCTACCCATTATGCCCTTAATTTTCAAAGTTGTTTGCTTGGTCGTATGCCCAATTAAACCGATAGGAACATTCTCCATCAAACACTCAAATTGGCTTCTTTTTTCAAGTGGAACTTCAAGGACGAATCGACTATTGGATTCGGAAAACAGAATATTGTCGTCTCGGTCAAGATCAGCTGATCGTGGTAGAGTCGACATATCCAAATCCATACCTAAGCCTCCCGAAAAAGCCATTTCAGCGACCGCTACACCGATACCACCTTCTGAACAGTCATGGCAGGAAACGATCATCCGTCGGCTAATGGCGTGGCAAACAGACTCTATCACCGTTTTACCCTCTGTCGTCCTGACGATAGGGGCATTTTCACCTAGCAACCCTTTCAAGCTAAGATAGTGAGAACCACCCATTTCATTGTAGGTTGTTCCCACAACATATATTAAATTTCCAGCAGATTTAGCGTCCATGGTCACGGCTTTACTAACATCGTCTATAACTGTAATGGCGCTAATCAACAATGTCCCTGGGATTGCCATCTGTTCGCCAGTTTCATTGTTACGGTATTCGTTGTAAAGGCTATCTTTACCGGAAATAAAAGGTGTTCGGTAGGCGATAGCGATGTCGTAGCAAGCTTGAGCTGCCCGCACTAAACTACCCAATCGGTCGGGTTTATCAGGGTTTCCCCAACTGAAATTATCGAGTAGTGCAATCCTGTCGAAATTTCCACCGACGGCTACCGCATTCCGTATGGCTTCATCAATTGCAGATGCCGCCATGTGGTAAGGGTCAAGATCGCCATACTTTGGGTTGATACCATTTGCGACAACCACACCTTTTGACTGTCCCAGTACGGGAATAGTAATGCAAGCGTCACTAGGGCCATCATTAGTTTTTCCTACGAGTGGTTTTATTACCAGTCCACCTTGAACCTCGTGGTCATACTGACGAATCACCCACTCTTTACTTGCTACATTGGGACTGGATAAAATGTTATGTAAGCTATCAGTTAGATCCACAGGTTCGGCAACTTGAGGTTTTTGACGAGCGGGTTGTCGCCAAACGGCTTTCTTGGTGATTCTTGGAATGCCGTTGTGAAGAAAATTCATCGCAAGATCTGCCACTAGTTGACCTTCGTAATAGACCTGCAGTTTTTGGCTATTTGTGAATGTCCCAAGAACGGTAGCTTCAACGGATTCCGAATCACAAATTGCTAGGAGCGAGGATAAGTTTTTTGGCGGAACAGCAATTACCATTCTTTCTTGGGCTTCCGACAACCATATTTCCCACGGTTTTAAACCGTCGTATTTGAGAGGAACCCTTTCTAAATGGACTTCGGCTCCAGTATCTTGCCCCATTTCACCAACAGCTGAAGAAAATCCACCAGCCCCACAATCAGTGATAAAACTGTACAGGTCAGCATCGCGAGCTTGCATTAATGCATCAGCAATTTTTTTCTCCACTATTGGGTTTCCGATCTGAACCACACTACCTAGATTCTCTGAAGTTTCGTCTAGTTCTAGTGACGAGAAAGTTGCACCGTGAATTCCATCTCGGCCTGTACGACCACCCAGTGCAACAATTAAGTCACCGGGTGAAATCTTTTTTTCGCAACGATTTTTTGGAATTAGACCAACATTACCACAATATACCAAAGGGTTGCTGCTGTAACGAGTATCGAACAAAATAGCTCCATTAGCTGTGGGAATTCCCATACGGTTACCGTAATCCCGCACACCAGCCACCACGCCTTTAAAGACACGTTTAGGGTGCAAAGTACCTTTTGGTAGATTTTCGGAGTCTGCTGAAGGAAAACCGAAACAGAAAACATTGGTATTGAGAATCGGCTTAGCTCCCAATCCGGTGCCAAGAGAGTCACGAATTACACCACCGATACCAGTGCCAGCACCACCGTACGGTTCAATGGCCGAGGGATGGTTATGAGTCTCAACTTTAAAAACAATGTTGTAAGTATCATCAAAGGTGACAATGCCAGCATTATCGACGAAAACAGAAACACACCAGTCTCGGTCGAGCTGATTGGTTACTCGGGCAATAGTAGTTTTGAGAAGACCATCGATGATTACTGGCGCTTGGTCGTCCTCAATATATTCTATGATTCCACGGAAAGTTTTATGGACACAGTGTTCTGACCAAGTTTGGGCTATTGTTTCCAACTCGACATCAGTTGGATCTCGGTCTTGACGCCGAAAATAATCTTGGATCGCCTGCATTTCAACTAAATTGAGAGATAACAAACCTTGACGACTAATTTGTTCTAACTCAGTGTCAATAGCTTGGCAAATAGACACGGTTTCTACGTTCATAAGAATTTTCTAACAACTTTTAGATATATGCGTTGAAGGTACACCCCAACGATGGCGTAATAGACAGAAGGGTGGGAAGTATACCATACAGAGTTACAACTGACACATTAGGTTTAATACTGCTCTACTTCAAAACCACCATTTTTCGCATTTCTTGGTAGTTACCGGCTTGTAGGTGGTAAAAGTAAGTTCCACTAGAAACTGATTCGCCATTTTCCGTTTGGCCGTTCCAATATATAGCTCTTTCTGGTTGAGCGTAGTCACCAGCGGATAAATAACCCAAACTCATTTTCCGAATTAGACATCCTTGGACATCGTAGATCGTTAAGGTGACTAACGCTATCTGGCTTAGTTGAAATGGTATCCAAGTTGATGGGTTGAATGGATTGGGATAATTGGCCAGCAATCTCGTGTCAATTGGTCGATTCTTGGATTGAATTTGTCTCAATCGCAGAATACCGAATCGAAATATCGTTCTTTGTTGATCAGAAAGAAAGGACAACTTGGCATGAGCTAATCGAATCCATTGTTCAATTAGCAGGTTAGGGGGAAAAATTGAAGGTGCAGATGCTGGCTGCCCAAATTTTTGACCAATCAATATCAGGTCTATTAGGTTGATTACACCATCTTTATTGACATCTAGGCGGCTTATTTCAATTGAGGATTGCTCCATTTTTTCGGCAACTATCATCAAATCGAACAGATTAATCTCTCCATCTAAGTTCACGTCGCATTGATCTGCCGCCAAGATCGTGACATGCTGTGCGATCGATGTAGAGGTAATAGAACGATCACTATTATTGATGAGTCTTGGTCGTTGAATTTGAATAGTTGCTACTTTTATTGTCTGGCTTGTTTCAATGGCACGAAAAGTAATTGTGGCTAATACCCCACTACCGTTGCTCGTTAGCGGAGCAAGTGATGTTGCTCCCAAATTGACAATTTGGCCTTTCTTAATTTCACCAGGCCGAAATAAAGCCCGTTTTTTCTGTAAAAAATCTCCTTCCTCAACACTTACTACTGCCAACTTATCAGCATCATACTGAAGATCAAGTTTCCAACTGACTAGATCTAAGCTATTGCTAATTTGAATGTGTATTTGAAATGTTTGAGTCTGATAGATATTTTCACTTACTTGACTTAGAAAAAGCCGATTCGATCTTTCGGCTGGTGATTCTAGCCTCAATGTTTCAGTTGCAAATTGTCCATGCGTAGTGGTAGCAGTAATTTGAATTTTGCCAGCCCGTAGACCAGATCTATAGGTTGTGTAATAACTACCATCAAAACTATCCTGCAAAGGCTCTAATTGACCAAATTGGGTCCGTTGAGTAGCCGTAATCGGTTGGCAATTGGATAAATCTTTGAAAACTGATGTCGGTTTATGTCCTTTGCAACTACCCAAAGTTAGTTGTGGTGCCTGATTAGACAAACCTTGGCCATTGGCATCCAAAACGGTGATTTTGACATCGAGAATTGAAGTGCCATCAGCCCAAACACTTGAGTTGGACAGGTCTATTATCACTTTTTCCGCCTGATTTACGGGCTTTCTAATCTCTTCACCTATTACATTAATATGAACTTCTGACTGAAGTTGCACTTTATTACTAAAAGCTTGGATAATCTTGTTACCTGGTGTCGCAGAAGTCAAAAGAACTGTAGTTCGTCCGTATTTGTCGGTTGGTGTGTATCCATCCACCGATATACCTTCTGCTGGTAGCACTTTCAAACGTATTTTCCGATTAGGTAGTGCTAATCCGTCTGAACTAATTAATTTGACAAACAATCGGATAATCTCACCTGTTTCCACCGTGTCAGATCGACTAACCTTGAAAATTGATTTTTGACTCGAGAAAGGAATGGGAGTTAAAACAAGCGTAGTGTGTCCACTTACAGAAGTTGTGTTTGTCGGTGCGTTCCCAATCTCTGCTGTCAGACGGGCCAAACCAGGATCATTTAGGCTATAAAAGCGAGTGATGTAGTTACCACTGCCAACATTCGTAGCTGGTGAGTCAACACGGCCCCGGTTTGTTTTAACAAAAACCAGAGCGGTTTCTACGGATTGTCCATTCTTATCTTTTACTATAATCGTTACCTCTGTTTGGGCTTGGGAGTGGGCCAAAATTTTTTCCTCACTGGCCTGAACAAAAATGTGACCAATTTCTTGGGTCCCAAAATCAACTACTACTCCCGATTTTTCCAGTTCAATGACCTGTGTCTGAATGGTGGTGTGGCTTAATGGGTTCTTCGCTAGCTGAAGTAATTTGAGGGATGGAAAATTTTTCAGAAAGTCAACATCAACTTCGATTAATCCCAAACTTGAAAAATCCAAATTAATTATCGAGGCTACATTAGACCGGGTTAGTTGGTTTATATGCAATGGAGCTGGCAAGGCGGAACGTACTCGGGATTCGATTGCAGGCAACGTAATGGGTATGATATCGGTTGTTATGCGGTCTGAATAAAAGACCTGCAGCCCATCTGACCGGAGTTGGTTAAGGTCATGAGTAATTGAAACATTATTGAGTGGGTTTTGTGTTAACCAGATTTGTCCTACTGACTTTTGTGTTCGGTTAATATTCAAAGCTAAGCTTTCTCGCAAGGGTCTAATCTTGCGAACGGCGTTATCGGATAGATTGAGCCATTTAGTAATTTGAGGCAAATGGGATAGCGACGTGATGTCAGCAATACGATTATGGGATAGGTCAAGTTGATGTAGTTGAATTAAGGACGACAAAGGGGTAATATCGATCAGATTATTACGAGACAGACTCACTTCGGTTAATTGGGTCAGTTTAGCTAAGGACGTCAGATCTGAAATTTTGTTACTCCCCAATTTTAATTTTTTGAGTTTAGCTAGTTGAGTTAGTGGACTAATATCGGCCAGTCGAAGTTGAGTCTCACGGTCGTAGTTACCTGTCAAGGTTAGTATTTCCAACCGTTTCAAATTTTCCAAGGCCGACAACTTGGTTATCTGGTTATGGCTACAATAAAGAGTTTTCAATTGAGTCAGTTTTTCTAGTGGGGAAAGGGTTCTAATTTGATTGCCATTGAGGGATAAAAACACGAGGTTATTCAACTTAGCTAAAGGTGTCAAATCTTTGACTTCATTATTGTCCAAGGATAAGTGAGTGAGTGTTGGAATTTGGCCAATGATAGACAAATCACTGATTTTGTTGAGAGATAAATTGAGTCGCTGTAAATTGATGCAATTGGATAAACCAGTTAAATCAAAAAGGTTGAGGTCTATAGCTTTGAGTTCAGTTAGCTGAGCTAAGTGGTATTCGGTCAATCGAGATCTAGGAACCGTTGTTCCAAGATTTATGGCATTAGCCGTGATTTGGTTTCTCAAAGCCCTTTCTAAATTTGGGTCTTTAAAGGCAATTGTGGGCGACACAATTGACTGTGTCGAATTTACTTCTGTTAGAATTAATTCAACCGGTTGTTGCAACTGAGTGGTAATATTCAAATTGGCTAAGCGGCCACTGATGATATTGTTTGTGGATAAAGTATGCATGGCCGTTGCCGATTCTTTTTTATATAGTTCAACAGTCGCCAGAACCATATCTCCAGTAGAAGCCAAAAATGTCGTCTGGTCAGTCAAAATTAGAGTATAATCACCATTTTGATTGGTAGATGCTTTTTGTATCACGTCATTGATCTCTACCGAAACTATCAAACCTTGACCGACACTTGAGATACCGTCACTTAGGCAAACTCGACCGTTGACCTGTAAGTGGTTAGTTCGAGCTAACAAGGCTGTTTTAATATCCAGTGTTACTCGGCCTTTCACGATGTCTGCTGGAGTCAAGGTCAATATTGTTTCTTCAATTTCTCCAGCTAAGTCAGTAATTGTAATTTTCAGTTTGTCGCCTAACTGAGCCACTGGTTGTAAAGGATCAAAAAAGGTAATACTATACCTGCTGCTATCATCAACTTGAGTCATATGGCTGAGATTTAACCTTTGATTGTCGATAGCTGTTTTTAGACCAGCTGGAGCATCAATTTTTCCATTCTCTAAAAAGACCTTTCCTTCTACCACCAACACGGTAGTCAGCAGTAGGGGATCAGCTGGCGTCTCTTCGGCCACTATCTCAAAAATAGAAAATAGAAACAATAAGAGAAAACAAACTAAGGGGGGGGAACAGGCTCTCATTTCTACTCTACCTACTTTATTATAACCATTGGCCAACTTAGAGTAATTTTTTGGTAGGCACCGATTGTCAAAACACAGAAGTAGATTCCACTCGTGACTGACTCTCCGCTGTCGGTTTTACCATCCCAATATGCTGACCGATTAGGGGAAAAATAGACTCCATTCGCTAATTGTCCCAGATCAATAACCCGAATCAACCTTCCACTGGAATCATAGATAGTAATAGTACCAATCTGACCGTTGTTCTCAGAACCGACAGTAAAAGGTATCCAGGTTTCTGGATTGAATGGGTTAGGGTAATTGGGTAAGATTTGTGTGCAATTTACTTGATTTAGGTGCGTTGATCCTTTTAGTAAATCAATTACAGTTTGAATATTTACATCTTTATTAGGCCAATTTGCTAACTGATTTGCTAACTGATTGAGCAATAGTTTTTGATCGAAATCTAAGGTTATAAACGCGGGTGCAGTGGCGGGTGCTTCTCCATCTCCATAGTGCTTAGCGACTATAACCAAATCTAAGATATTGACTTGGCCATCGTCATTAAGATCACCAGGCAGTTTCTCGCCTTTTTGAGAAAAATGCTGACCACCCGTGACCAAGTCGAGAATATCGACCTTGCCGTCGATATTAGCATCCCCGGGTAGAACACCGAGGATTTTGATAACCGAGTTAGAGATTTGAAGTGGCACAATTTGACCGTTCGGATTACCCAGTGTTGCATTTTTCAACTCCAACTTACTTGCTCCAATACCAACTGTTTTGAAAGACAACTCTAACAGTTGGCCTGCTCCATTCGATCCGCCGGCGGCCAATCGAGTTGCAAGTAAGCGTCGAATAAGGCCAATCTCGGCCTTTAGTATTCCTGATTCAAAGTATGTTTTATCACTTTCAGCACCCAAAAAACTGCCGATTTTAGCTTCCTGAAAACTTAGTTTTTTCGGATCATAGGAAAAATCAAAAGACCAGCCAGCCAATAAGGTTTCAGCTTCGATTTGTACACTAACAACTAAATTTTGTGCTAAATAGGCTGTTTGAGAATGAGCTAAACTAAGTTTGGATTTGGGCAGATCAAGCATATTAGATTCTATCATTTTGTTCAATACGCTCACAGTTGTTGATATTGGCCAAGCTAACTGATCTTGGTATTGTGCATGAAATATTATTGTGTAAATACCGCTTTTCTCAAACGCACCAGATACTAATTGATAAGTATTCGTTTGGCTTTCATCAGTCTCAACTTTGACCAAATCTTGGTTAGCGACAAAAAGGTTAAGACTTTCGTAATTGTCAATTGTTCGATCTAACTCGTGATTCGGTGAAATAATAGTGGCAAATACACGGTCAGCTGATTGACCTGAGACTTGGATAGATATTCCAGTCTTCGTTATACCAGACCAAATTTCAACTGAATCAGGTACTTTTTCAAAAATCAACGAAGGCTCGCGTGTTTGCTGCTGGTTCAGGGATATTCGTTGCTGGCCTAATTGGCTAAAATCTGTCCATTCATTGGGTTGAATGTCGCCATCAGTTGCTAACTGCGGCAATTGCTGCCCATATGGTGATGGGATATGGCTAATGGTTTCAACTACTCGCCTGAAAGCTTGAGCCAAGGTTTGGTTTTGCCTCAAATTTTGGCAAAACAGAGAAGAGAAAGCAAGCGAAGGAAGTGGAGAATTTTGTTGGTTAGCTCGGCTACTAGTGATGATTGTACGGTTAGGTATAGCAAGCAATGGCATTATGAAACGTCCGCTATAGCTGGCATCGACAACAATTGTGGTTAATTTTAAAGGGGAAAGCCAAGAAGCTAATTGAGATGGAGATAATTCGACTAACTCATTATTATTATCAGCTAACAAAAATTGGCCATCCCAATTACCCGATAATAAATACAGATAGAGTGGTACATTTGGAGAAATGTTAATCCACTCAGTGAGGGTTGATTTGAGTGCTTCAATCGTAGCTCCAGTATTTGAAATCTCTGTTTGTATTGCGGACAAAAAACGAATATCTTGATTAGCTTTAAAACCATTCTCAACAAAGGTTTGAAAAACCTTCTGACCAAGTTCGTTAAAAGGTTTTTCATTCTGTTTTCTCAACAGATGTCCTAACACGACAACTGCTTGCCCTACCTGATTAGTTACCAGTAAATTAAACTTTTTTTGCAATGGTTGATAATTGGCATCACCCAACCAAGTCAATTCTACTTGCCACCGACCAATTTGGTTCGGTGTTAGGTTGTAAGCATAAGCACCGTTTAGTTGAGTGGTGATCTGTTTTTGGAGACGTTCTCCGTCAGGTGCAGTAATGGCTAAATGAATCTGACGTGGTTTTGCCTTGCCGCCTAACAAGTGTCCACGAAGGATAGTGACTTGATCGAGCTTTGCACAAGTTTGGCTAAGATTTAGGAACTCCGCTTGCCCTTTTTTAACCCAAACAGATTCTTCTCGTTGTTGAAGTTGCAGATCGCCATTATCGTTCACTTCGACACAAATCCGCCAAGTACCAACGGCATCCATTTGGTATGGTTCATCAAGGCTAAACCGACCAGCCTCGGTTGTTTTTACTTGAAAAGTGTGGCGATAACCACTTGGACGAATCAAAGTAATATCGACGACTTGATCAACTAAACCGTTGGCGACTAAGCCTTCGAGAATCAAGGATTGGCCATAAGTGATAAGTTTCTGATCAAATAGTGAAAAGGAGATTGAAGGTAATTTCATTTCCGGCAGTTGTGCGAAAGCATAACTGATAAAAAAGAAAGGAAAGATAAGGCAAAATAAGCACCGATTCATCAGAACAAATCTGTTTGGGTGTGTTGATGATTAGAAAAGGGTATGCAAATACATACTATGGGGAAAAACAAAGATATGAATGGTCAACCAAACACTGGATAATATGCGAGCCAAATTGACCAAAAATGAGAAGCGTTGCCCCAAATAATATCCAAGAACCAAAACAAAAGGATCAGCAATTAAGCGATTTCCCCAGAATTCAATCCCTTGAAACCAGCTGGAAACGGTAGTGCCGACTAATCCAGTCTCTAAATAATGTTCAAAAGTTTCCCAAAAGTAAGCCAAAAACAAAACACCAATCAGATCAAAGTAATTGGTTCGAATTAACGATTTGTCTGAGCCTAAGAAATTAGTATAGATACGTTCGTGCAAACTACTGACAATTTTGCCAATGGAGATGCCACTTAGTAGATGCTCAATTGACCAAACATCTAAGAATGCAACAGTTTTCAATCCCCATACATGTCCGAACATTGGATTATAGTATTAGGTCACAGTTTTTTTAGGCAGGCGAAAAGTTCTTTGCCAGCACGTTTTTCAATTGAGTATGGTGATATTATCATTTCCACAATTTCAAATTGGTTTAAAAACAGAGATCGAACTTCATCTTCCGTGGTGCCGAAAGGAGGACCTTGGTCTACTGGTAGTAAATAAAAAACAGCCAATAAGGTTCCCTTGTTTTTCAAAATTTGATGAACCATGTTGACGTATTCCGGTCTTCGGGTTGGATCAATTGCACAAAAACAAGTGTGTTCAACAATATAATCAAAGGTTAGAGCATGCGATTGTGGCAAATCAAAAATGTCGGTTTGTTGTAAGTCTACCTGCAACTGCGCTACTTGTAATTTTTCCCTAACAGCTTGAATAGCTGGGGTCGAGAAGTCGACGGCTGTTACTTCAAAACCCCTTTGGGCAAATAATAGAACATCGTTCCCACGTCCACAGCCGATTACTGCGACTTGACCCGATTTGGGTGCGTTTGGACGATCTAAGTAAGCTACGAAAGGTGGGGCAGGCTCACCAATATCCCAGCCTGGAATTACCTCTTCGTCGTAAATTTGTTCCCAAAAATTGGCTTGATTAACATCATTCGTGTGCACTGTTTTCATGGTTGTTTTTTGTTTAGAGACTATAAAAATGGCCAGCGTTTTTTCTATAAAGTTGGCGTTTCTGTAAGTCGGAAGACTTCTTGATAATCTGGTCCAAAGCATCGATCCACTGAGGGTACTTGGCTGCCAAAGTCGATACGGGCCAATCACCACCATAAAACAATCGATCCCAACCAAAGGCTAAAATAACATCATTAACATAGGGGGCTAAATCATCGGCGGTCCAATGTTGGTGATCGGCAGTTGTTACCAGGCCTGACACTTTGCAATAGACGTTGTCAAACTGGGCTAATTTTTGTACTTGAGCCCACCACGACTCTCTATGATTATTAACTATGAGATCTGGTGAACCGCCGATATGATCCAACATAAAATTCACTTTTGGACATTGGTCAACCAACTGCACAATCTCATCTAGTTGATCATGCCGGCAACAGACATCGAAGCTCAAACCAAAATCAGCCAAAATCTTGATACCATTGACAAAATTAGGACGCAGACAGAAACCAGTTTCACGGATTGACTGCAACAATCTCCTAACACCTTTGACCAATGGTATTTGTACTAACTGCGTCAAGTAATTCGGAAGTTCTTTCTCCTTTTCAATTGGCGCAAAAGCTACAATACCCTGAATACGTGAATCCTTTTGGGCCAGATCTGACACCCAACGGGCTTCTTTCAATCCTTGATCATCGTCGCAATCACACTGAACAAAGACGATCCGATCAACATCTACTGACTGACAATGTTGATCGTAGTCAGTAAGAAAAAAGGAACGATTTAGTGATTCGATTTCCTTGATCCAAGCGTAGTTTAGTGTCTTTGTATCCCAAAGATGTAGGTGAGTATCGGTAATAGGAAAATTAGGCATCTGTCGTTATCCTTACTAATTCTAGTTAAAATCTAAAACCCAGTGCCACTAGTGAAATTGAAATTGCGGACCATTATGGGCGGTACATAGGTTGAACCACTGGCACGTTGAGGTTGCCCCATCATCTCGATATTAGCTAGGACACTAAGTGGCCTTTCGTTAAAACGA
>CAYVHK010000022.1:19996-35907 GCA_964451145.1 uncultured bacterium
GTCATTGGATCGACGAACCGAACATACCAAAACCGAGTTACTAACAATCCTTGCTCTAGATTAGCAATCATTTTCTCAAGCGTATGTTGATCACCATTCATAATCATATTGGTTGGCGAACCAGTATGCGTATGACCAGTTTTGTTAGCCCAATAACGGTCATAAGCTAAATTTTTTAGCTTACCTGCTTTCAGCCAGTAAGTTTTTTCAACGGGTAATCCGCTGAAAAAGAAGGGGACACTTGGACAACTGGCATGATTCGATTGACTGTATAAGTCAATGACTGAACGGCTAATCTGTGCGCCTTCTTTTTCCGTGAAAGCACTTCGCCCTTCATGTGCTGACCGAGCGTCTAAACTATAAAACATTGGCCCCAAAATACTTGAAACCGCAGATGGCTCTAAAATAACTTTATATTGACCCGGATCAATGTCTTTTGGAGATTGAGAAGCCACAGCTTTTTGGCCGGCAATTTGAACAGCTTCTAATGGTCGAATCAGCTCAAGTCTTTCTCCGACGGTCTCAGCCCAACCCGAGCTAGTTTCACTCATCACTGTATTAGTGAAACTAGCATAGCTTTGGCGATGTTGAACAAACAGTCCATTGGAGTTAGCGATTGAATGAAAATTCCAGCCGGTTGAAAAGTGACCGGCCAATTTTAGACCCACTGACTCACATTGCTGAATAGCTACTTTTACTGTCTTAGCTCGTGCTTGTGGGGCACTGTTGGCTGTTTCGTGATCGTAAGCTGATACATTTGTGTAAGTTTGATTCGAAACCGGTGGTAGATATTCACTATCCTCAGCAGCCAACCGAGCTATTTGCTCGGCTCGATTGACTACTTCTTTTAACCCCTCTGATTGCAATCGGTTGGTACTTGCATGCCCTACCTTTTGCCCAAATGCAGCAGTAACACTCAAAGTACTATCTTTTTGAGCCGTATTTTGGGTAATAGTGTTGTTGGCAAATCGAGTATTGGCCGATTCAGTGCCCGTCAAAGATAATTGGAGATGATCGGAGTTTTGATAGGATAGTGCTTGCTCAAGAATCTGTTCAACTTCTATTTTTATCATTGGGGTGTTTCCATTTGTTTGGCAAATTAACTCTGGCCGACATTGATTTGACGAAAACGCGCTGGTGCGGCTCCATGTGTCATTTGCGAAATTTGCATTGGATCTCCCTTACCACAATTAAGAATACCGTTTGGTACCCAGAACCTTTGGTCGCAAATGGCATCGCAAGCATTCCAAAAATCGGTAGTGATGGCTTGGTACGTAACGTCCTTCAACATACCAGTGATTTTGCCGTTTTTGATCTGCCAAAATGCATCTCCACCAAACTGAAAGTTGCAACGCATCTGATCAATGCTAAAACTGCCCATCCCCTCAATGTAAATTCCGTCTTTAGTATCGCCAATCAATTGATCCAAAGTGAGTGGTGTTTGGCCAGATTCTAAGCTCAAATTGGGAATCCGCACAATTGGTGTATTGCTCCAGTGCGAAGCCCGACAGGTACCATTGCTCCTTTCCAAGTTAACTTCACCAGCAACCTCTCGGCTTGTACCATAGCCAACGAACAATCCATCTTTAACAATACTCCATTTCTGACCAGTTACACCGTCATCGTCGAAACCGTGTGTCGCCAAACCATGTTTCAGCGTATTATCCGCAACAAAATTGACTAGTGAAGATCCATATTCTAAGTTATTTAGTAATTCTGGCACAGCGAAACTACGACCAGCTAAACTCTCTTCGTAGCCTAAAACGCGGTCCAACTCGGTGGCATGGCCGACTGATTCATGAATGGTTAGGGCTAAGTTGAGCGGGTCCAAAATCAAGTCTTTTTTATCCGCGGGGCAGGGATCAGCTTTTAGATGTTCAACTGCTTGTTCGGCAATCCGCTCAGTATTTTTCAATAAGTTATTGGCATCGATGTTTTCATAGCCTATATTGCGAGGTGGTGGGGAATAAATTCTGGTTTTGGCCATACCATCACCAACAGCAGTAGCTTGGTAACGAGCAGAAGTGGTGATAACCAAGCTTTCTAACTGTGTGCCTTCAGTGTTGGCAAAGAAACGTTTTGTTTTACGTAAGTCCATTAACGCATTAGCTTTCTGGATTTTGCTTTTCTTTTTCAAAGCTGTTGTAATCTCAAGTAAAAGGCCGATTTTCTGTGTAATATCAACAGAAAAAGGATCGATTTCGTAGGATGTAGTGAATACATCTTTATGTGGTTGTTCCGGCACCAACTCAACTGGTTGACGCAGAGTAGTAGCACTAGCTCGAGCAATGTTTTTGGCTAAATGAGTGACTCTCTGAATTTCTTCATTACTAACGTCATTACTACTGGCAAATCCCCAAGCCCCATTGACCAATACCCGAACGCCAAATCCGATATCGTCTTTGTCGCTGATTTGGCTTACACGATGATCTTCAGTTGCCAATATCTGTTGTTGGTAATTGGCAATTCGCACATCTGCGTATTGAACGCCGATTTTCTGTGCCGTATCAATGGCTAAACTCGTCAGCTCGTGCATCTGTTTTCCTCCTTACAATGGGAATAATGTTTGGATTATTCTTCAAACAATTGTGCAGTTCCAGCTTAATCTAACAGAAACTGAATTTTGGGGCAAGGACCAATTTCTACACTATTTTACCTATTTTGATCTCCTAATCAAAGATTCTATTTTTTAGTTTTTTGGCATTAGTTTTTTGATAAAAATATTTTATTAAAAAATTGCGGGTCTCAATGACAGAGAAGCTATTTTTTTGAACACTTTTATTTAGTATGAGTTTTATAAAAGTGCAGTAAACGCAATAATCAGCGGAGAAACCTATCTGTGATGGACTATAAATCAGACTAGCGAACCATTAAATTAAGATGACATCATTTCACATGATCCTTGTAAGGTGATGTGTTAATTTCATATTTCTTCTGTGTCAGAAGGGTTAAACGGTTATCTTAATCAGTCAGTCTAATTCTTTAACCATCTTACCATGATGTGAGTTCCAGATAACTAACCTAAAAGTTAATAAACTCAGAGGCCGACTTTTTCTATTGATATGGCGATTACTGGTTTATAAAATACTGGCTGAAGAAAGCCCAAATAGCCTTATCTTTCAAGGCTTAAAGTTATCAAGTTATTTCGGAGTATAATCTATTTAGATCTTTTGAATGAAAACAACCGAAAAATTAACCTACACGTCAGCTGATCGTCATTAAAATAGCAACTGCGAACTTCCAATGGCATTGATCAAGGAAATTCATTCACTGAAAATTTACAACGTTAGCGTAGGCAAAAGATTTTGAAAATTTACCATCAATACTTTTCAACTACCGAGGAATAATAAAGATGGTTTGGGACAACTGCGCAAGCTTGGCCATTTAGTCCAATCTAGTTCAAAAGCAAGTATTGGAAATGAATGCGTGGGCTGAAATCAGTATAGTGAGTAAAAAAGAAACTTCAATTCAGCTAAAATGGAAGAAAAAGAACAATTTCGAAAGAAACTCTGAAAAAATTCTGTCAAAATAGACGAAAAATCGTTAGAAAATTCTTCACAACAACGAAGCATAAATTAGTCAACCCATGCTAAGTATCATATTTGTATTAGGTTTAATTTGGGGTAGTTTTCTCAATGTTTGCATCCATCGTATCCCCCGAAATGAGTTATCAATTTTTTTCCCCTACCGTTCATTGTGCCCGAATTGTAGAGAGACTGTCCGCTTCTATGATAATATTCCCTTGTTCAGCTATTTAATGCTGAATGGAAAATGCCGATATTGTCAGTGGCTAATTCCCATTCGCTATTTTGGGGTTGAATTGGGAACAGCCTTAAGTCTCGTTTTCTTAGTTATTTGTTATCAATCTGCATGGGATCAAAGCCAGGCTATGGGGTTGGCACGAGCATTTATTCTTCTAAGCCTACTCATCCCAATTAGTTTAATCGACTGCGAGAAATATATTGTGCCTAACCAGTTGGTTATAGTAGGACTAATTGTCGGTCTTGCTATTAATTTGGTTGATTCGATTATCAAACAGAACTTTTTTGTTTTGGGTCAACATATCTTTTGGGGACTGATGTCAGGTCTGGGTTTGCAGAGTATTGCTATAATTGGCAAAGTGGCTCTTGGTCGAACAGCTATGGGATTTGGTGATGTCAAGCTGATGGTTGTCTTAGGATTATTTTTGGGGCGGTGGCAGAGTATGGTTTTGGTATTAATGGGAGCTGCTATTAGTGGAGCGAGTATCGGAACAATTGCTCTGATTTGGCGGAGAGATAGCGACCGTAGTCGACTTCCTGTTGCACCCTTCTTGTCTTTTGCTGCTATGATTGATTTAATTTGGCATCAACAGATTTGGTCAACCTATCTTCGATTAGTTGGCTGGACATTATGATATACTTTTCCAAACAAATTGAGGAATTCTATTCTTGAATATACAGAAGAAATCAAAAAGCCGCCGAGAGTTCATCCAAATTGTTAGCTTAACGACCGCTGGCATAACCGTTCCTATCCGTTATTTAGAAGCGGAAAATGAACCACCGCCTGTTGTCGAGCCTGACACCTTTATCACCGATAATGACGAATTCTATATTCTACAAATTGGAGAGCCAAAAGACATTGATGTCAAACATTGGCAATTGAGTATCACTGGACTGGTAGAAAAACCAACTTTCTATCGGTATGATCAGATTCGGCAGATGAAATCAGTTACAACAAAGCGTACACTCAAGTGTATCGGCGACCCAATTGGTCTTGACCAGATGTCGAATGCGGAATGGACTGGCATACCTTTACGAAATCTGGTCGAACCAGCCAAAATTAAATCTCAAGCCAAGCAATTTGTCTTTCAGTGTGCCGACGGATATCATGCCAGAGTCCCAGTTGAACGAGCCATGAGGGAAACGGTTTTGCTAGCTTACCAGATGAATGGAGAAGACTTGCCGGTAGAACACGGATATCCGGTTCGTTTGCTCAATCCAGGTCATTATGGGGTTAAAAATCCGAAGTGGATTCTCAATATTATGCTGGTTAAAAAGCACGTCGATTACTGGGAAAAGCAAGGTTGGGATCCGGTTGCACGTGTGAAATTAGCAACTGTTATCCGTTTACCTGATGGTGAACTACCGCTGAATAGTGGGCAGAAAATTACCATTAGTGGTGCTGCTTTTGATAGTGGTAATTATGGTGGGATTCAAGCTGTCGAAGTTAGTACAGACGGTGGCAATAATTGGCAACTAGCTGATATTTGGGCCAAAGAATCACCACTAACTTGGTATTTGTGGCGATTCGACTATCAAGTTCCGTCAGATATGGAACACTTGGAGATTTGCGCTCGAGCTATCGCCAACGATGGGACCATACAGGGAGTCAACGGAATTGAAAATGACCAGAAAGGTGGTATGGTCGGTTACCATGTAATTAACGCTCCTGTGAGTTAGTCTTCATCAAGAATCGATTGCTCTAAAATCTGTTGAATTTCCTCGGCTGATGGCAAATCATCTAAATTTCTCAGACCAAACTGCTCCAAAAATTGATTACTGGTGGAGAATAGTAAGGCTCGCCCTGCTTCCTGTTTACGCCCTGAAATTCTAACCAATCCTTTTTCGATCAGGGAATTGAGAACACTGTCGCTATTGACACCTCGGATCTCTTCAATTTCTGTACGAGTGACTGGTTGCTTATAAGCTACAATGGCCAGAGCTTCCAAAGCCGAAGGAGATAACTTCACCCGAATTTGACGCGTATGAAATTTTTCAATGTGATTAGCGTATTCAGCTCGTGTGTTGATTTGCCACCCATTAGCGATTTCTGTTAGCTGAAAACTACGACGATATTCGTCGTAAAATTCACCCAATTTAGTCAGTTGTTGGCGAATTGTATGCCCTGAGACTTCCTGATCGAATATACGTCGTAATTGTGAAACAGAAATTGGTTCATTAACCGTGAATAGTACTGCTTCCAAAGCTAATTGGATTTCAGTTTCAGGCAAATCAGTGTGTTCAGCTACGTCTTCACCTACTGCCTTAAGATCAGTTGCTTCATCTAAACGACTTCCTTGATTATCCATTCTAATTTTTGAATTAAGCTACTTGTCGTTGCAGGTAAATTTCGGCCAAATGATCCGACTGAACGGTAGTTATTTCTTTCAGCCGAACCAACTCTAGGATTGCTAAAAAGGTAGCGATCTTTTCTGCCTTAGAACTAAACTCCGAAAAAAGTTCCGTAAAACGAAGCGATTCGTTATCAATCAGCATTCGTTGCACAAACTCCATTTGCATCTCTACAGTAATAGGATCTTCTTGAATCTCTTCGTAGTAGTCGTCTTCGTGATTCTGGTCGTTTTGGCGTACCGTAACTGACTCAAAAGACGACATCAGATCAAAAAGTGTAGCTGAGATTTCATACTCTCGTTGGCCATTAGCCGTCTCTGGTCGGCTATATGTTAAACATTTTTGATCTGCGTATCGGTCGAGTACTTGTCCAGCTTCCTTAAATTGTTTGTACTCTAACAGATGCTTCACCAATTCCTGACGATCTTTAAATTGCTGATTTTCACTTGATTTGGGTTGAACAGTTGGCAAAATTGATTGTGATTTGATTTGAAGAAGAGTTGCGGCCATCACCACAAATTCAGAAGCCAGATCCAAATCCAACATCTCCATCAAGTTGATGTATTCCAAATACTGATCCGTAATGGCCGAAATGGACACTTCAGTAATATCCATTTCGTTTTGCTGAATCAAGTGCAGTAGCAGGTCTAATGGGCCTTCAAAAATATCAAGTTTGATGGCATAATTGGAAGTGGTTGTTTCAGTCTGATTCAACTGTTGCATAATATCCTCTATTACAAATCTTAGGCCAACCCCATCGAAGTTCTTGCAGCCTCTAGTGTCGGGGTAATTTTCGCTTTGGCCCGTTCAGCTCCATGGCTTAGTACAGATTCAACGTAATCCAAATTATTCTGCAGATCTTCTCGTTTATGGCGCATAGCCTCAAAATGAGATTCAAATTTGGCCCACAACTCCTATATTGCATACCCATCCCCCATACCACCTGCACGATAGCGGTCAGCCAATTGTTGACACTCATTCTCATCTGCAAATAGTTTATATAGAGCAAAAACGTTACAAGTCTCTGGATCTTTCGGATCATCCATAGTTTTACTATCGGTCAAAATCCGCATCACACTTTTACGAATTTTCTTTTTAGACCCAAAAATTTCGATGGTGTTATCGTAGGACTTAGACATTTTCTGACCATCCGTTCCAGGAATGACTGCAACATTTTCCTGAATCATGGCTTCCGGAATAGTAAAAGTTTGACCATAATTCGTGTTGAATTTTAGGGCTAAATCTCGTGTTACTTCTACGTGCTGTTTCTGATCTTGTCCAACTGGTACCAGTTCCGACTGAACAGCTAGAATATCTGCTGCCATTAAGACAGGATAAGCAAACAGGCCGTGGTCAGCCGGTAAGCCTTTGGCAACTTTATCTTTGTACGCATGGCAACGTTCCAATAAGCCCATTGGTGTGATAATTGATAATAACCAAGTTAGTTCGGTCACTTGAGGTACATCACTTTGTCGATAAAACACCGTTTTGGCCGGATCTAAACCACAAGCCATAAAGTCAAGAGCAACATCTAAGGTTAACTCTCTCAGTAAATTCGGATCTCGAACGGTGGTTTGAGAGTGATAGTTGGCGATAAAAATATAGGCTTCGTGTTCTTCTTGCAATTCGATGGCGGGCTTCATCATGGCAAAATAATTGCCGATATGTAATTTCCCTGACGGTTGAATTCCTGATAAAACTCTCATAATATGTTTTACGTCTCCTTTCTAAGCTGGATAACCAACTAATAAGCCAAGCAGACTGCAAATACCCCTTGCCATTAGTGATAAAAGTATCAATGGGCTGGGAAATCTAAGTAGATAGGGAATTAAAATTAACCCCATCAAAACTGGCATTCCATATCTTTGATAACCAGAAAATTTACGAGCTGCTGACGATGGCAAAAGGCCGTAAACCACACTATAACCGTCTAACGGATATAAAGGCAACATGTTGAATACAGCTAATATAACGCTAAAAAAGGCCATTAACTTCATCAGCGCTATTAATTGCATCATTCGAGGCGAAACTAGGTTACCTTCCCCCAGTAATAAGCGTAGTCCTATGTAAATTAGTAGGGCACAAAAAATATTAATGGCCGGTCCGGCACCAGCAATTAACATCATATCTCGCTTGGGATTGGTCAAATTTCTAGGATCTACTGGTACTGGTTTTGCCCAACCGATTACGGGGAAACCTGTTAAAGACCCCATCAACGGCAAAATCACAGTCCCTAGTACGTCAATATGAACAGCTGGATTAAGCGACATTCGGCCAAGATCCTCGGCCGTCCGGTCGCCTAGTAAGTTAGCAGATTTGGCATGGGCCCATTCATGAAAAGTTAACAATATAATAAACTGGACCACATAGATAATGGCTAAAAAAACTTGGCTTTCCATCCTAATCAGCCTTATTTTGAGTTCGGTTGCTCATTTTACTGTCCAGCTGTTGTGCGAAACGCTCCCATAGTGTCTGGGCCAATTTCGGTCCAGCACAACAACCTTCATTTATCAAATCCTTACCAGTTATATTAGGCCGAATGTGTCTGAATTCGGTTAAATACTGTTCAATCTGTGGCTGAGGTAAATGATACACTAATGCTTCTAGCGAATACGGTTTAAGTAGCTGGTAAACAACACTGGGTTTTGTTTCTTTTCTCAAGGGTTCCTTCAGCAATCTATGTGCCAGTTCTGATTGTTCTGCTAATTTCTGTTGTAGATCTAGAGATAACGAAAGGCGTTTTTGAGCCTGATCTGGTAAACCAAGTGCCATCCAAGAGAGAATTTGACAGTTAAACCGATGATCAACTAGATATTGGCGAGCCCACTCTCGATTCTTCTGGATTTGTTTCCATCTGCTATCTAGGTTAGGAGCAATTTTCCAACCAGAACAAAGAATTTCATCAATACCTAACTCTGATAGTTGTTGCATAATCTCTGATATCATTAACTCTTTAAAAATATGGATAAATTCGTTTTGCAAGCGAAAACCACTGATCAAGTTAATGTGATCTAGAGAAGACCTTAAATACTTTTCTGTTTGCGTTTCAATCTGGAAACCATAACGACTGGCATAACGGAAAATTCGGAAAATTCGGGTTGGATCGTCGGTAAAACTTTCCGCATGCAATGTCCGAATTCGACCCTGTTTCAAATCGGTTACACCATCCGTTGGGTCGATAATTTGGCCAAATTGGGAAGGTCTGATCGAAGCAGCAATGGCATTAATCGAAAAATCACGTCGGCATAAGTCGTCCACTAAATTACTAAATTGAATTTTAGGAAGCGCACCCGCTGTAACATAAGTTTCCCGGCGAGTAGTAACGAAGTCAATTTTCAAACCATCGGGTCTCCCTACCGTAGCTGTACCGAAAGGCAAATGAACTTTGATGTTACCTCGCCAATCTTGTGCCAGTTGTTGAGCCAGCGTAATACCGTTTTGGTTATCGTTTTCTGTTACAACAACGTCCAAGTCGGAGTTCTCTCGACCCAATAAAGTATCTCGGACAAAACCACCTACGACATGAGGGGACAGATGTTCCGCCTTCTGCCCAATTTCTCGTAAAACTTGCGTGATGGGTAAATTCATCATCTGATTAAACATACCAAGGCTACTCATATTTAGAAGTATAACATGCCCAAAAACGTTGACTCAACGGCAATCCCAGACAGATTATGGCTTAGTTGGCTGACTTGACACTATAGGTTGATGTTTGGTATTCTCTGCGGCTGTTACCAACAAGCAATTTTTTAAGACTGAAATAACTACTGTAACGATCTGTACCGATCAATGGATACTACTGGCCTGTCTCTCACTAGACTTTTTATGCTATTCCCGTCTTGGGTAAGGAATCACTTATCCAGAATCTAAAGCGATTAGCTCATTATGCCACCCAACATAAGTGGATGGTCCTTGCCTGTGTGATGATGGTTTTTTTGACCAATATCACCACGTTAATTGCTCCGATTCTATTGAAATGGGTGATCAACAAGCTAGAGCAAAACCTAGAAACCATCACCCAAATTCAGATTTTTCCCTATGCTAGTGGTTTGTTAGGTTTAGCTGTACTGGCTGGTCTTTTCCGATTTGGATACCGTCGGCTGATTGGCGGATTGGCTGTTCAAATCGAATATGATTTGCGAAATCATCTATTTCAACATTTGCAAAAGATGCATCAAGCCTATTTTGATGAGGAAAGTACTGGTGATATCATGTCTCGGGTTACCAACGATCTGGAATCAGTCCGTCGCTTGGTCGGTTTTGCCATTGTTTTTATGGTAGATTCTATTGTTTTTTTCTTTATGGCATTGGTTATCATGTTAAGAATTGATGCAATGTTAACTTTATTGGTTCTTCTACCATATCCTGTTTTAGCGATTTTGGTACAACAAACTACTAGTCGGCTTCATAATTTATACGAAGGGATTCAAGAAAGCTTTGCCAAAATGAATAGCAAGGTACAGGAGAATTTATCAGGTGTCCGGGTAGTCAAAGCCTATAATTTAGAACAACGAGAAGTAGCCGATTTTGATCAAAGAAACCGTCATTTTATTAAACTTAACCGTCAATTCTATCGATTAGAAGCATTTTTATTTCCAATTTTTCGCTTATTACCAGGAGTTGGAGCAATAGTTTTACTATGGGTTGGAGGTATTCATGTGATACAAGACAAAATTACTATTGGCGATTTTGTTGCGTTCACTGCCTATCTAGCTATGTTAACAAGACCAGTCGTAATGCTCGGTTTTATCGTTAACCGTTTTGCTCAGGGGGCAGCTTCTATGGATCGAATATGTGCTATTTTGGATACCCCACCACTCATTAAAGACGAAACAGATGTGTGCCCAGATATTGATCAAATCCAAGGACAAATTGAATTTCGAAATCTAAATTTCTCCTATCCTAACCAACCACCAACCCTGCAGGATATTAATCTTACCGTACCGGTTGGTTCTACAGTTGCTATTGTGGGTGGGACTGGTTCTGGAAAATCCACCTTGGTCAGTTTACTTCCCCGAATTTTAGATGTGGAACCTAGAACCTTATTTATCGATGGGATAGACATTCGGCATATTCCATTACAAATACTTCGATCTCAAATCGGTGTGGTGCAACAAGAAGCATTTCTGTTTTCTGATTTACTGAAAAATAATATTGCCTTTGGCGTTGAATCAGTTTCACCGGAGCAGATTAAGGCAAACGCTCATCATGTTGATCTATTAGCACAAATCGAGGAATTTCCAGACCAATTGGAAACGTTTGTTGGTGAAAAAGGTAAAACATTGTCTGGCGGACAAAAACAACGGACAGCCATTGCTCGAGCCATTTTAACCCAACCCAAGATACTAATTCTTGACGATGCTTTCGCTAGTGTAGATACACACACTGAAGACACTATTTTGCAACGCTTGAAACAGGTGATGGCTAATAGTACTACAGTTATTATTTCTCATCGAATTTCGACCGTGAAATCCGCTGACCTGATTATAGTTTTGGATGAAGGACGGATCGTAGAAAAAGGAACACACGTCCAACTTTTAGCTCAGGACGGATTTTATGCTACCATTCACCAGCGACAATTGCTAACTGAAGAAATTGAGACCATGAACTAGGATTAGGGAGTTAGGCTGATGCATGATACTCTACACGAATACAGCGAAGAGGAAGAAGACCTCAGTAAGATTTACGATCGCGTCTTGATGCAACGGCTACTCACCTATCTTCGGCCCTATCGATGGGAAGTGATATTGATTATGTCAGTTACAACACTGGCAACTGCCGCTCGTTTGGCCATGCCTTACCTAACAAAAATAGCCATCGACGATCATATCCGTCCCAAACAATTGGATGGCTTAGAGAACATTATTGGTATTTTAGTCGGTCTTGTCTTTTTAGGATTTTTCTTCGGGTACATCGAAATCTTTCGTCTCGAGATGCTGGGCAAGAAAATTACCTACGATCTGCGCAATCAAATTTTTAATCACTTGCAAACACTAGAGGTTGCCTTCTTTGATCGCACTCCAATCGGTCGATTGATGACACGAGTCATGGGAGATGTTACACGCCTCAATGATCTGTACTCGGAAGGAATTATTGCCACCTTCGCCAATCTTTTGACTGTTTTTGGCATCATTAGCGTAATGTTGTATATCAACTGGCAATTAGCAGTATCAACCCTTTTAGTTCTTCCCATTATTTTCGGTATGACCATTGTATATCAAATTTATTCCCGTCGAGCCTTCCGAGATCAACGCAAATTCCTGGCTCAGATCAACGCCTTTTTGCAGGAAAGCATCAGCGGAATGACAACTATTCAATTATTTACCCGTGAGATGCGGAATTTTAAGCAATTCCAAGGACGCAATCATTCTTATTTTACCGCTAGCTTACGGTCGATATTTTACTTTGCTGTTTTCTTCCCTATGATTGAGATTACAGCTGCACTAGCTACTTCAGTTGTCATTTGGTATGGTTGTGGGCAGATCATTCAACAAACGCTGACTTTCGGCGCCTTGGTAGCTTTCCTGCAATATGCTCAACTCCTTTTTTGGCCAATCAGAGAATTAAGTGAGAAATACACTATTTTTCAGAATGCTATGGCTTCATCTGAGCGTGTGTTCGACTTGTTGGATACACCACCCAAAATCGAAGCCCAACAAACCAAAAATCCTCTAACAAGTAAAGAAACTGCCAGAGGGACTATCGAGTTTCGCAATATTTGGTTCGCCTACAATGAAGGTGATCCTATTTTGCGAGACGTTTCTTTTGAGATCAAGGCTGGTGAGAAAGTGGCGATCGTTGGTGCTACGGGTGCCGGTAAAACCTCAATTATTAACTTATTATGCCGGTTTTATGATATCGATCGGGGACAAATTTTGATTGATGGACAAGACATTCGAACTATGCCACCATCTGAGTTGCGTCAAAAAATTGGCCTTATTCAACAAGATATTTTTCTTTTTAGTGGAAGAATAGAAGACAATATCCATCTTAAACATCCTCAAATTTCGACGCAACAAGCCATCGCTTCGGCTAAAGAAGTACATCTAGATCACTTTGTATCTAAGATGACGGACACTTACCAGACTGAGGTGAAAGAGGGTGGTAGTGGCTTGTCTGTTGGTCAAAAACAGTTAGTCTCTTTCGCTCGTGCCCTAGCCCATGATCCGACCATTCTGATTTTAGATGAAGCTACGTCTAGCGTGGATACTGAAACCGAACGATTAATCCAAGATGCACTGAATCGACTGATGAAGGATCGCACGACTATTGCTATCGCGCATCGTTTATCGACTATCCAAAATGTTGATAAAATTTTAGTCATGCACCGAGGTGAGCTACGAGAAGTCGGTACTCACAACCAGTTGATTAGCCAACGTGGTTTGTATTACCGACTTTATCAATTACAATATAAAGATCAAGATTAAGTTTAATCCTGATCTTTATCATTTGAAAAAAGAAAAGAAGATCAGTTTTGGGAATGCTAATTCTGTCAAATAATCTGGTAAAACCAATGATAAAATTTTGTTCTAGTTCTTCCCTGATTTTTGCTGTTTTTCGTTTTGTTTCCTCCACCATGTATGGTAAAGCAAAACGTAAGATTCTGGTTTTCTGAATGACTTTTTTCGATCTCTTGGTTGTCATTTTGGCCTTGTTGGCGTTGCTAGACGATAATCTTCTGCGGAATCAAAGTTTGGATCTTAGGAATTTTTTATTACAAAAAAAGAGAGACTGAGTAGTATTGGCAAAAATATTACTACAAGAACCTTGGCCAATTCTCAACGTATCATCAACAAACTAGACTCGGCTACTAAGAGGATCAACGATGAACGCAGCAACATTAGGATATTCCAAACCTCTTAGATTTTTCTCTCTTTCACCTTCAATCCATTATTCAACCCCCTATTCGTTTTAGTATTTTTGATGTCGCCTTTGCCTGAACGTTAGCTGGTATGCCTAAGAAATAGATTCCACTAATTAATCAATTTCAATAAGCAAATATATCAATCGCCAATTGTCCTGGCAAAGTGTGCAGTTCGCCAATGCCTGACCTAAAAAGAATGAGTCGATATCTTAAGTGGTATTTTTATGGATTATTGTATGTAGTGGGAGAGAGGGGAAAAACAACTGAGTGACAATGTCCGCCTCCTGTACAAAAATTATCTTTGACCCAGTTTTCAGCGAGATATTTCGTAACTTGGATATGATAGCAATAAGAATGGTTCTATGACAATCCAAACTACAGTATTCATTTAATACCACAGGGAGGAAACATTGATATAATTATATTCGAAGGATTAGATAGAAAACTTAATTACTATTAGCTATTTATACTTTAAAAAAGAAGCTGTGATTTCACTTTCATGGCCAATAGTTTCTTCTGAAAATCGTCGATTATTGTCTATTCCTGTGATTAAAACAGCGTCTGCTCCTTTTGCTTTGGCTTCCTCAATCAGAGCCATTTGAATCTCATTATTGTCGAATGTTCCATCACCAATAGCATGCCCCATGACTGTATATTCCTGCTCTATATCCTCCTTAGAGAAATAGAGATCAACGTTAGTTGTTGATTGGAATGATTGGCCGACATAATTTACCTTTGCACAACCAATGACTAACAGTCCTAAAAATACAATTAGACTTATGTTTCTTATGATAATTATCCTTTTACCATTATTTAACTAAAGGCAACTAGATTCGAAATAATCTGGCAAGCAGTTTCATTTGATTTGATAAAAAGTTCAATAACTTCCAAACAACCAAAAATAATGAGCATTGGAACCACTATGACTGTTACAGATAGCATGATATTCAATAAGGCTCTCCACGCAGAAAAGCTTTGAACCTGAGCTAAACATTTGGCGAAAATAACCAACGCCCAAACAAAAATTATCACTTCAATAATGGTAAATAAAAACGAGAACCATCGTAATGGTAAGCTGGCTCAATAATCGGAGTATCGACTTTGAATAATTTCTGACCAAATAATGCATACTTAGGAATCCACAGTATTAAAGACCAAATTATCGGTACAATACGCCAGGCAAATGAAAGTCGAATATTTTTTAGAGTTGATCTACTACCCACCCATTTCCCAGTCCAACGCACTAAACTAGTCATGATATAAAACATAATCAGAGCGCCTATTGCCCCAGATAATAAATAAATACCTAAACTGAAGATGATCTACTTATTCGAGTCGTCTATAGAAAATTCATCTAACCCTCGAGAGAAACCTGAAATGAAGACTAGGATTCGTCCTTTTAGATTCTTGATCGACTGTCGTTTTATTTTTGGGCTTAAGTTTTCTATCTGCTCCAGTTGAGACATTCTATCAACTATCTGCTGAATAGTGGCTCTTGGTTTAGTCCACATTAAAAATCATGGGTTTAGAGTTGGCTGGTCATTTCCCATTGTTGTGGCCTAAATTTATTTTATTTTGGAATAAAAAGAGAGAAGAAACAGTAAAAAAGATTCAGAAGGCGTCTGATAATGACACTTATCGGTCATTAAATAACCCCCGAGATAACCTCATTAGCGGTTTCAACGGATGGTAGGTTTTGTTAATTAGAAAGATCAATAGCCCTTCGGCTAAGCCACAGGGCTATTGGTAGTCGAGCCAGGACGGCTGAGCTCACGTTTCAACCAAATGCTCAGCTTACTAAAGTTGAATTCACTTTCGGTTTTTTAACGCTTCCACACAAACTTGATACGCTTCTTCATCTGTAATTGCGGGCTCAGCCGTCAGTTCAGCCAAATCGGACCATTTAGAACACCATCTGGAAACATCAACAGCAC
>CAYVHK010000023.1:0-34372 GCA_964451145.1 uncultured bacterium
AAACTTTTTATACAACGGTCGAGGCACCCAACCAACACGCTTAGACTCATCCAGAATCTCACCCCGTATTCGACAAATCCCATAGGTCTGAAACTTATTACCCAAATCAGGGTTGAATCGATCAACGGCACTGATAAGACCAGTCACACCACAATTAAAAAGATCACCATAATCAACAGTTGTAGGAGGTTTTAGTCCCAAGCGATCGATCACATACTTGACAAGTCCGGTGTATTGTAAAATAAGGGCTTCTCTCGCATCCAAATCACCTTCAACCTTGAAACGTTGCCAGAGTTCGGCTTCATTTTTGTTAGACATAATTAGACATAAAATGCCCTAACACCAATTATTCTTTCGGTCGTTGATGATTTTTTCGGAGGGATTTCAATGTTAATAAGCCATCGGCTATCAAACCGAGCATGAGAATTAACAAAAATGAATAAATAGCCCATTGAAAAGGCGGATACAAGTCCCCAGAATTTGGCGGTTCCATTCTCAGTTTACCTACAAAAACTACCAGAAAAACAACTAGACTAAGCACAGCTGTTATTTGTTTAATGTTCATTGACAGACTTTAAAATTACAGGGTACTTATTCGTTCTGCAATGCTTGATTCCGAATCTGTAGCTTGAGAACATAACGTAACAAATAGTCTCCAATATCCTCATCATCCTCAGACCAAGTATCAAATCCAATACCGATAATACACTGAACTCCAGCTCCGCCACGAGAATCTAAAACATATCGGCGAATAATGGTTGCAGGAAATGCTGGTAGTAAATGCCCCTCAACGATCTGTTCGCCACTATCACCAAGTATGTCAGGAACATCGAGAATAACCGCAAGTTCATCTCCCACCGCAAATAGCCCACGTTCCTCGAGCTCAACCATAACACGCATACCGGAACCACTCAAATCTTCTGTTTTGCAGTCATAGAAAGGACCATCCTCCGCTTGATCGCGAAAAGCTAATTGAACTGGAAAGTTACAACGCTCGCGCACAAACTCACGCGATCGAACCGCCCATTCGCTTTCGAAGCCGACTTGTTCAGTCACGACAACCCATTGTTCTTGATTGGAATCAAAAGACTGTTCTACAGCAGTAACCTCTGTCTCGATATCCTTCCCACCTAAAATTTCTTGAAAAATCTGAATTTTACTTCCAGGTCGAACTGGGCGAGGCCTAGATCCAGACATGGGAGACACCAGTACAATCTTACCGTCTTCCTGAACTTCAATTATTTCAGAATCAACCGTCTCATACTTCAAACCAACACGCAGCCTGAGTGTAACTTTACGCGATATTGGTTCAAGCTCAAACTCTTCTTGCGGTTCAAGATCTTCCATTTCTTCAGCCATAATAATCCCCCTTAATTCAATTTTGTTTTCTAGGAGTTAAATTTATTAACTTTTCGAACTGGCAACAAAATTCTGTACCAGTAAGGTTCCAAGTTTAACAAGAGTGGTTTTGTTTTGATCATGGTTTCTAAGTAGTTCCTTCACCACTTCTTGCATTGATTCAGCGACTGTATTTTCCGATGATATTTCAGTAATGGGTTGATTTTGGCGAGTAGCTCGAACAATATCAGGATCAGCAAGAAACTTACCCAAAATATGCAAATCGTGATTGAGAAATTTTTTTACTACTGACCGCACACTCTCGGCTACGTTCTCCGCTATCATCGGACTGGAAGCCATATTTACAATCAAGTTAATTTGCGCATGAGCCTCATTTTTAAGTATATCCTTGATTAGCCCATAGCAACGAGTTCGACTATCTTTACTAGGCGAAGTAATTGTAATCAATTCCGATGGCAACGCTATCGGGACAACAGTTTCATCTTCGACCATCTGACCAAAATCGAGTAAAACGAGTTGGTAGTTTTGCGTAATTTCTTTTAGTTTGACCTCTAGCTTATGAATTTGATCTACAGCTTCTGGTGGCAATAACGTAGCATCTTCACTGAGGTGAAAAATATCCAAGTTATCGTATCGACTTGATATTAACTGAGCATCAAAGGGCAAATCATCAATCGTCTGGCTTGAATCTAACCCTCCCCCCAAAACACTAAGCATCGATGATCTGTTATCATACTTATGAAATTGGCGTTGACAAAACAGAAGTGTCTTCCAGTTGGTTTGTTTAGCAATTTCTGCCGCTACACCAGCCAAAATAGTTCCGTAACCAAGTCCAACTTGGCTGGAAATCAAACCAATAACCCGACAAGGCGAAGCCAATTTCCTCAAACTGGCAGCTTGATCTGTCATATCATACGAGTCACTACTAGCAACACTCTTCAACCCCCGGCACGATTCTAACATATTGCCTATAAAATGGCAAAGACACTGACAAATTCAAGGCAATTTTAATTCTTTGGATTCAGTTCTTTAATAACCGTTTTCAACTCTTTATCAGGTAGTAAAAAATCCGAAACTTTATCAATATCAGCAACCTCAAGATCATCAGGTACAGTTTGGCCAACACCGAGATAACTTAAAGGAAATCTAGTATAGTATGCGCCATTAACTAACGTATCCAAGGAAGTGGTTTCATCGAGCTTAGTGAAGATTAATCGATTGACTTCTAGAGTTCTGTAACGATCAACAATCCGCACATAATCATCAAATTTAATCGAAGCGGTCGTCGTCAAGTGAACCTCTGTCGGCTGGATTGCCTTCATATATCCATGCAACTCGGCCATGTGAATTTCGTGATTAGGGCTACGTCCAACTGAATCAACAATAATGATGTCTTTATCTGCATAACCATCAATGGCAGTTCTAGCTCCTTGGGGACTTAAAGCCAATTCTACCGGTAAACCAATGATTTCGGCATATGTTTTGAGTTGATCGTAAGCCGCAATTCGATATGCGTCAATACTAATTAAACCAACCGACTTGTGATTCATGATGGAAGAGATGGCAGCTAGTTTTGCAACAGTGGTCGTCTTTCCTACGCCCGTAGGACCGACCAAAGCAATAATTTGTTGTTCTTCTTGGCTAAAGTCCAAACCGTCAGAAAATTGAATTACTTGACTAAGCCGTTGTTTAAATTCAGCGCGAATATCACTTTCACTTAACTGTTTTTGTTGAGATAACAATTGAGAGAAGATGTCATCTAAAATATAAACCAACCTCTGGGCTAATTCTTTGTTAATACCAATTTCAACTTGTCTACGAAATACACCATCCAATGCGTTGCGAATACTTTGGAGCGAAACAGCTTCCACATTCCGCCCATCTACATCTTCTGACACGGGCGCATTTACATCTTCCTCTTCTGCTGTGATAGTTGGTTTAATTTTAGAACTAGCTAGACCAGCTACCACTTCGATCAAACGCTGTCCTGGAAACAGGCCAAACCACTTTGTACCTTTCGTAATATAACGAGTGTTGAGGATTAAAGCACTCGGGCCAAGTTCTTCCTTAATCTGATGTAGGGCATCCTGCATAGTACTGGCTTCGTAAGTTTTGATTCGCATGATGTGAGAATTATGTCGGCCCTGAAGTATCTTCGGTGTCTGAAAGTTCTACAATACCAATGGTTTCCCAATTGACATTAGTTGTCATTTCTTCGTAGGCAACAACTGGTAAACTAGGCAAAGAAGCGGCAATCCAATTTCTTACTTGATAACGAATAATGGCTGGACATACCAAAACGACCGGCCGAATACCACGATTAGAAGCACCTTGAATATGTTGTGATAAGTTTTCTAGAATTTGGCGGATAATCGATGGGTTAACCCCTTCGCCAGTTTGGATAGCTTGATTTAATGTTTGCTGAAGTGATGGCGATAACATGACTACGGCTAAATTCCCATTTTCGGTTACGTAACTATTAATAATTTCACGGCGTAGAGTCTGTCGAACAGCAGTTGTTAGTTCAACTGCATCTTTTTTATCCCTTCCATGGTCAGCTAAAGTTTCTAAAATTAGTTGTAAATTACGAATGGGAACTTGCTCTTCCAATAATAGCTTAAGAACCTTCTGAACATCGACAATAGTCAAAGCTTCCTCAGTAATAACAGATTCAATCAAAATTGGGTTTAAGTCCCGTTGAGCATCAATCAAGTCCTGTGTAACTTGTAAAGATAATAACTCAGCTCCATGTCGCTTAATAAGATCTTCTAAATGAGTGATTAAAACATCATCGGGGCTAACGATAGTAGCATAGCCAGCGTCTCTAGCCTGTTGTTGGTTGGCTTCCAATATCCAAAGAGCGGGATGCCCATAAATAGGCTCGACAGTGTCAATACCATCTACCGTTCGTTGAGATACACCTGTTGGGCTAAGAGCCATCATGTGTCCTGGCATCAATTCACCTTCAGCAATAGAAACCCCCCAAAGTTCAATACTATACTTATTAGAGCCTAACAGAAGATCATCTCGAACTCTGATTAGAGGCACAGGAAAACCAAGGTCATTAACTAACCGACTTCGCAGTTTCGGTATTCTGTCAAGCAAATCTCCACCTTGAGCTTCATCAACAAAAGGAACTAAACCATAACCAACTTTAACCAAATCTGCATCAATATCTGGCGTCTGAAGCGTATCGTCATCATCTTCTGCAGGAGCCATTATTTCATCTGCTTCCATTTCAAGTTGTATAGCCTGTTGACGTTGACTCAAATAGATTGCTAGAACTACCAATATGATAGAAAAAGTAATAAAGGGAAGGAAAGGCAAACCAGTGAAGGCTAGCAAAAACAAGGCAATTGCACCTACAAATAAGGCCCGCGGATGTGCTAATAACTGGCGTGCTACATCCTGACCGAGATCTTCCTCTGAAGCCGAGCGAGTAATTACCAATCCGGTCGCAGTTGAAATAATCAATGCAGGAATTTGAGAAACCAGACCATCGCCAATAGTCAGTAAAGTATAAGTTCGAGCGGCTTCCCCAAAAGTCAAACCCATTTGTAAAATCCCGATAATAATGCCGCCAACAATATTAACGATGACGATAATTATAGCCGCAATAGCATCACCTTTTACAAACTTACTGGCACCATCCATGGAACCATAGAAATCCTGTTCACGACCAATATCTTCTCGCCGCGTTCTGGCTTGATGTTCGTCAATGAGTCCAGCATTTAAGTCAGCATCAATTGACATTTGCTTACCAGGCATAGCATCCAAAGTAAAACGAGCACGGACTTCTGCCACCCGCTGAGCACCATTAGTAATGACAATATATTGAATGGCAATTAAGATAACAAATACGATAAACCCAACTACAGGATTTTGACCTGCGACTAAATCACCGAATACTCGAATTACATCACCCGCCGCCCCCAAATTTGGATTGCCCTCTACATCAACAGCATGAAGTAAAATCAACTTAGTTGAGGCTAAGTTCAATGCTAGACGATAAAGAGTCGTTACCAGAAGTAGAGAAGGAAAAACGGCTAGCTCCAGAGGCGACGCCACGTATACTGCTAACATCAAAATTAGGATTGCAAAGGTAATATTGAAGGTCAGTAGAAAATCCAAAAACCAAGATGGCATCGGCAGTATCATTACCAATAGAATTGATATGATACTAATAGCGATAAAAATACTGCCGCTATATTGATTTAGTGCGGATGGTGTATTTGCTCGGGTAGCTTCCATGATGTTCGTTTATTTTATTGTTTAGGCCGCCGATAAGTCGCTAAAGCGTTGGGTCAACTCGTCCACATAAGCTAGAACTTCAGCCACAGCTTGGTAAAATTCCATTGGGATGGCTTCGCCAACTTCAGCGTTTTTGTATAACGCACGTGCTAACGGTGGATTTTCGATTGTCGGGATACCGTTCTCTACAGCGATTTCTCGAATTTTGAGAGCGATCTGACGTTCTCCTTTCGCTACCACATAGGGAGCGTCCATCGTTTCATATTCATATTTAATAGCAATAGCAATATGAGTCGGGTTGGTAATAACTGCATCGGCTTCAGGAACTTCTTTCATCATCCGAGCCATTGACAATTCTCGTTGAACAGTACGAATTCGACGGCGAATCTCAGGGTCTCCCTCGGTTCGTTTCATCTCTTCTCTCATTTCTTCACGTGTCATTCGAATATCTTGCTCATGTTGCCACCTCTGGTAAAGATAGTCAAGTATAGCTAAAATTAACAAGATCAAAGCAACTCTGAGCATTATTTTGAAGGCAATAGTTCCAACAGTTGAAACTAATAAACCTACAGATTTTGTCTCTGCTATTCCAGCTTTACCCAATGCCAACAACGTTGGATAATCTGAAATCAGAACCGAAGTTACGACATAAGCAATTATTGACAATTTAAATATCGATTTCGCAAGTTCAACTAACCCCCTCACCGAAACTATACGCTTAAGCCCACTGATAGGGTTTAATTTATCAAATTTAGGTATCAAAGATTCTGCTGAAAACACGATTCCGATCTGCAATATGTTTCCGAGCACACCAAATACCAGAGCTAGTAACAGCATAGGTGTAATAATGTTTCCTAAAATCTTCATTGCTGAAAGGAAAGAAATAATTGGATTTTGATCAACAAGGGAAATCGCATTAAAAGAAACAGAATAGACAGAGGCCATCTGATCCCAAACAGTATATTTGGTTAAATAAAAAAACATCAAAAGGCCTATCAAGCTAATAGCACCACTTAAGTCTTGACTTTTAGCGACTTGACCTCTTTTTCGGGATTCATTCCGTTTGTGGGGTGTTGCCGGATATATCTTTTCTGGATCAGCCATATTTTCCCTTTATTTACTACCAGACTGAAGCAAAAAACCAATTTGATTAAATAAATTATCAAATAAATCTTTAACCAATGGTTGAAACCAAGTAAGAGACATGTAAACTGTAATTAACCCTACACTAATTGTCAAAGTAAAGCCTACTAAAAAGACATTCATTTGGGGAACGGTTTTGGCAACCATTCCTAAGCCAATGTGGGTTAATAAAACCGCGCCCATAACTGGGGCGGCAATTTTAATACCAATTAACCACATATCAATAGACAAGCGCAGAAGGCTACTTCCAAATCGAGGAAGTGTTAATTCGGAGATCGGCAACATTTCATAACTCCATAGTAACGCCCGAATAATATGGTAAGGACCATTCAGAGATAAGAAAATCATCACTGCAATTAAAAACTCTATTTGACCGATGATTGGAGTATGAACTTTTGAGAGCGGATCAATAACATTCATTACACCTAACCCCATTTGTGTATCTACCGCTTGACCCGCAATAAAAAAACTGTTCATTAACAAAGACGTTGAAAAACCAATTACGATCCCGATAAAAGTTTCCCGAACCACATGTAGGGCATAACTGAATAGAGAATCTACCATATTCAGAGCAGGAGGCTGAATTACCGGCAATAATGCCAGCACTATCAAAACGGTTGTTCCTACTTTTAACATCGGTGGGATGCTATTACTACCGAAAACAGGAGCTGAAAACACAATTGCTCCCGTTCGAACTAACAACAATAAAACAATAGGTATCTGAGATTCAAAAACTTGCAGAACGTCCAATTTTTATTAGCCAGAAGAAATTGTTGCCACACGCTCAAAAATTGAAGCTGTGTAGGTAATCATATTGACAGCAATCCACTTTCCCAAAAAGAGCAAAAGTAATACCATTACAACCAGCTTTGGTACAAATGTCAGTGTCATTTCTTGAATTTGTGTGGTAGCTTGAAAAATCCCAATTAACAAACCAATAATTAATCCAACTAATAAAATTGGTGATGCAACCTGAATTGCAACATAGAGAGCTTCTCGTCCAATACCAACGATCTCTTCCGGAGTCATGATAATTTTCCTTAAATGGAAAAGCTTTGTAGCAAAGACGTAACGATCAGATTCCAACCATCAACAGCTACAAAGAGCAGGATTTTGAAAGGCAAAGAAATTAAAACAGGCGGTAATAACAGCATACCCATTGACATTAGCACACTCGCAATAACTAAATCCACAACTAGAAAAGGTAAATAAATTAAGAATGCCATTTGGAATGCTGTATTTAGCTCACTAATCACAAAAGCCGGAACCAATGTTAAGGTTCCAACTTCATCTGACGTTTCTGCAGATTGCCCCCCAGTTGCAATATGATGAAACAAAGCTAAGTCTTTTTTGCGTGTATGTTGAAGCATAAACGATCGCATAGAAGAAACTACAATCGGAAACGCTTCCTGAGCACTAATTTTTTCGTCCATATAAGGGCGAAGAGCATCTTCATAGATTTTTGTACCGACAGGCCGCATCAAAAAAACTGTCATAAACAGAGACAAACCAACTACAATCTGATTGGCCGGAATTTGTTGCAACCCAATTGCCTGCCTTAGAAAACCAAGTACAATTACCATTCGCGTAAAAGATGTCGTTAGTAAGACAATAGCAGGAGCTAATGTTAAGACAGTAAGAAAAAAGAGAACCTCTAATGAGGACGCAACCTCTCCTCTGTTTTCCAATCCATCTTGACTTAGAAAGGGTATACGGGGAATTTCGATTAATGGTGCTTGAGCACCAACTTCACCTCCAAGACCCGCGAAGAATAAAAAACATATGAAAAACTTTACTAGATATCGTTTTTGGCCCAACAAAATCATGCCCGTTTCGTTTGTTTCAGCCGACTTGTCGCTTGTTTAAAATAAGCGATAAAGTCGGGAGTTTGAGGTTCATAGATGGTCGCTTCCTTCCCAAGCTTATCCACAACCTCGGGATCTGTAATCTCCGACAAGGTTGTTGCGGAGTCATCAGTCACGGCCAACACCAAAACCCGATCTGCAACCTCAACCAAATACAACATCAGCTTTGGGCTCAGGGTGAGATGTCCAATTAGACGAAAACTGCCCTGTGGCCCAAGGGGCTGCCGTATACGCAGCATACCTTTTCTGACAAAAAAGGCCAACACATAAATCACACCAATGACCAAGAGTAAGGCTAGAACCCAGCTTACAAGGGACGCGAGTGGATTGCGGGACGGCGGATTCGAAGGATTAGCTTCCTCTTGAGCCGAGATAAACGGCTCTGAACCATCCGATTCTTGAGAAACGACCAATGCGGAAGATATAAGGAGAGCCAGAAAACAACAAACGATCAATCTACTAACTGGCATGATTCCTTACAGATTATTAGGCCAATTTATCTGGCCAAGCATATCTGAGTAATTTATATCAACTTTTTTAAAGCATTTCACTGAGTCGATTCATTTTTTCGTCTTCAGAAATAATGTGTGTAACGCGAATACCGTAGGTTTCCTCCTCAATGGCAATCACTTCACCCTTGGCAAAAAATTGGCCATTGACTAATAAGTCGACAGGCTCCCCCACGATAGATTCCAGTTCAATTAAAGAGCCGGCACCAAGATCCAAAATGTCCTTGATTGATTTCTCGGCTCGTCCCAGTTCAACAGTCACCTCAACTGGAACCCGAGTTAAATGGGCCAAATTAGTTGCTTGTACGGAATTGGGTTCGGTTACGTTTGATTCATTCATGGGTTCAACTCCTTGCTAATGTGGAAGTCTGCGCAATTGTTCGTCTATACGTTGCTCTTCTGTCAGAATGGAAATCACCCGCACAGCATAATTTTCACCTGAATTGGTAGAAACGACTTCACCTTTGGCAAAAACTCGCCCATTAATTAGCAAATCCACCGGTTCTCCAATTTGCCTCTCTAAGCGCAATACATACTGTTTTCGATCATTGGAAGTCATATCAGAATTATTTAAATCTATACCATCAGCAGGACGAAGACTAAGCATATCAGCAACTGACATCCGAGATCTTCCTAACTCTACAGTAATATCTGTTTTAACGCGTTGTAACTTCCAGATGTTGTCTTCTTTAGAAGTCACTTTTCGGTCTGTAAATTGAGGGAACGGAACGCGACTGTAGCGAACTGCCTTCTGAGTTTCTTCTATTTTTTCTTCGTTCATCACTATCCTTTAGTAAATTCTACTGTATCCTTACGTCGAATGAGTTAGCAGAAGTATTTTCCTCCGTATCATCTGACGCAATTGAAGAATTCCCATCTGCAACCATATCTGATGTCAATTCCAAAGGGGAACTTTGCTCTGGGTTGATGAAGGCCTCGACTCTCAAGGCGTGCCGTCTACCTACCACACCTGGTCTGGCCCAAAAAACCCTGTTCTTTCCAATTACCACTTCACTAGCTTCATCCAAATTAGTACGAAATGTTAGAACATCGCCGACTTCCATCTCCAGCATATCATGCATCCGAAGCCTATCACGAACTAAAATTCCGTATAACGGAACTTTGACCTTTTCTAGGCTTTCTCGCAAATCTTTATTAATCGCCATACCAGTAGCAGAAGCGAAAGAGCCACTTCTCAATTTAGCTGTAATGGGTTGTAACAAAATGTATGGATAACAAATTGACAGTTTTGCACCCTCCAAAATAGGGCCAAATTCATCCCGGATAGCGATATCAAAATCAGCCACAACAACAACATCATCAGCTAACTGTGTCAACTGCAAGTAGTAGGGAATAGATTCTGCAGTAGTGAAAGCTGGTTCAACATCAATGACCTTGCTCCATGAAGTTTGCAAAGCCTCGAGTAAACTTTTTAATACTCGTTGTAATACCCGTTCTTCGATTTGCGTCGGTGCTCTAATCTCGTCTTCCTCAACAGCATCTCCAGTTCCACCCAGCATTCTATCAATAATAGGTAGTGCCAGTGCTAAATCCATATTAATAGCCGCCGGTCCCTCCAAGGGTGGTAATACAAATCGATTCAAACTAGTTGGGTTCGGTAACTCAGATATAAAATTACCGTACGTCGTCTGTTTTGGTTCTTCCGACAGGCGAATATCGACTTGCCGCTTCATCGCAATCGAAAGTGCCGGGCCATAAGATTAGGCAAACTGATCGTGAAGATCATTCAACGTTCGCATCTGGTCTGTACTTAACCGACGTTTCTCACCCCAGTCATGAGGTTTAATCAAGAGATCAGTATCGCCATGTTCAGCCACATCATCCTCCTGACCTTCGGGTGGAGGGCTGGTGGTACCCTCGGCTTCCTGATCTTCACCAAACAACGCGGTCAACTCATCATCACTGATGTTTTCTTCGGACATTCATGTCACCTTTTAGTATCTCGAATAATTGAGGTAAAACCAAGGCTACTGCCTAATAAAACTCTCGAACATAACCTTTTTAGGTTCGACTCCAACTTCTTCTTTAATGGCTTCTTGAATGTATTCGCCCATTTTGATTGGATCTTGGACCAAATCAGGTAAAATCTCTTGTGTCTCTTTCTTTGCCAAAAAAGTCACGACCGCGTGTTTTAAACGTGGAGATTTAGCACCATAATCATTGATCTCTTGATCACTAGCGACTTGCAGGACAATCTGCATACTCAAGTAACCTTTGCCTGATTCAGTATCGAAGTTGGTAATGATAGGGTCTGGGAAGCTATAACCATAAAAAACTTCCGGTTCATCGTTTTCCCCACCACCGCCACAGCCGAACAGTAAAAACGGCCCCAGGGCCATAATAAAAATTGATATGCGACGTAGCATTTTTGCCTCCTGACAGAATGTGGCTAATTAAACTGTTTTATAATTTCTTCCAGCTTGACTTCCTTCGCTGGTCTGAATTTTTGACGAATGATAATATCAACACGCCTTGGGTTATCGGTCGTTCGAACAGGATCCTTGGTACTAGAATAGGCAATCAACTCAAAACGTGATTGGTCAATTCCCTTTTCTTCGACAAAATACTGAATCACTTTCCGAGATCGTCTAGCCGCCAAATCCCAGTTAGCCAATTTATTATTTGCTTCCCTGAGTTGCTTTGGGTCGGCATGACCAACAATAGCAATTGCACGGCCCCTATTTTGAACGATTAAAGGAACAACTTTATCTAGCTGACTTTTATCAGCTGAGTTCAGCTGATCTGAACCTTCCTCAAAATTAGCCATATTTTTTAGGATAATAACAGGCTTTCCTTCACCTGCCTGATAAGTTTCTGGCTCTGACTTCTCTCCCTTTTGCGAACCTTCATCCACTTCACCCTTTTCGCCCACAGCCTGATCGGCCTTAGTTGGAACTGGTTGAGCTAAACTCTGAGCAGCAACAGGGCTACCCGATCCTGCCGGATCAGGCTTTGGAATATCACCTGGCTGGAACAAACGTTCACCACCTGATAAGACCCCCATCGTGCCTTTGAGAGAAATTACAAGTTCCTTAAACTTCTGAGAATCAATAGTTGCAAAAGCAAATAACAAAACAAAAAAGGCAAAAAGCAATGTCACCAAGTCACCGTAGGTTGCCATCCAACCTTCGCA
This sequence comes from uncultured bacterium, assembly GCA_964451145.1. Classification (GTDB taxonomy): domain Bacteria; phylum Poribacteria; class WGA-4E; order WGA-4E; family UBA9662; genus TMED15. The sequence continues at coordinate 12,282 of CAYVHK010000023.1, forward strand.
CATGGTGGCTTTTTCGAGTTCTGAGGCTGCTAACGCAGCGTGAGCATCTTCAAGTTCGCCCATTTTTCAACTCCCTGATATAACCAGCTTTAAATATTACGTTACTATTCGTTTTTTAGCCTGCTTCAGCTTCTCGTACCTGCGGGGTAACTTCTTCAAGAAGCCCCAACGGCACACGGGATAACATCATGTCAACCATACCGTCTGGGTCGGGGGCATTCAACAACTCAACCATTCCAGCAACTACCATAGCCTTATAGTTTAACTCTTCCTCGGTATTGACACCAATTTTGTTGGCTATAGGCGCCGTAACAGCGTTGGCAATTAATGCACCATAAAGAGTGGTAATCAAAGCCACTGACATCTTAGGACCAATTGCACTTGGATCATCTAAAGCTGCGAGCATAGCTACCAGACCAACCAGTGTTCCAATCATACCATAAGCAGGAGCAAACGTCCCCAAAGTTACCCAAACAACTTGATTAGAGTTTGCGTCTGACTTGATGGATTCTAAACGAGGTAACATTTGCGATGACAAAGTTTCAGAATCAGCTACGCCACCTAAGATTAATTCTGTTCCAAACTGCATTAAATCATCCGATATCTCCACGGCCTGCAACCCCATTGGTCCTTCACGACGCAAGACACTCGCCATCTCTTTGAACTGCTGGATGGTTTCGGCATAAGGGAAGGCCGAAGCTCCCCAGATACTACCCGCCGCTCCCATAGCATTGGAGAACTGTCGCATAGTTCCACTTGCCAATCCCATCCCAATTGGGCCAGGAATACAGATCAACAACGAAGGAACATCAATAAACATGCCGAAGTTTCCACCAGAGGCCAATATCATGGTTAATACCGTGGCACCTAAAGTAATCGCAAATCCTATCGGAGTATTTGGCATTTCTGTAACTTTCTCCTATCTATTCTTACTTAGTAAACTCAGATGGTCAACATCTGGGTCTGATTCATAAATGTTAATTAGTCTTTTATAATTGATAACACTTTGGACGATTGTCTCAGCGCTTTCTTTCACCATCAATTTATTTTCTGTAACTAGTGTTACTGTCGTCGTCTGATTAGCCGTACCATCCAACCATTTGATTAACTCCGCATTTACAATAATTGGATTCCCATCGGTCTTAGTTAGGGTAATCATTTCCGCATCAGCATTTGAAGCAATCAATATTAGTTTCCAGCTGGTAGCATAAGGGTCTGAGTCAGTTCAGTCGCAGTTACGATATTATCTTTGGCAATTACAGATAGGATTCGCATACGTGTACTACTATCTGTTTTTCTGAGCAGACTCAGCACGTCAGAACGGCCTTCATCACCACGCTTCAACATTTCATTCAGAATATTTGCCACTTCTTTTGCACGCATGGTACTAAAACCTTTCGCCATTTTCTTGTGCTCTCTGTCTTTTGCCTCTTGAGTGAAGGAAACGGCTGGCAACGGAATAGGTTGATTTTCTTCCTGCTGACGCTCCAGTTCTTTTACCTGTTCTTCTCGTGTTTCTAGGGCACGTCGCTTGTCTGACAATTCTTTTTCTTGGTCTACCAAATTGGATTGACTTTCGGCCAACTTAACATCCAATGCGTACAACTCTTGCTCACGTTTTTTGACCGTTTCTGTTTTTTTGTCTAGTAAACTTAGACGTTCATCGAGCAACAACCTTTCAGATTGAAGAGCTTCGCGTTCCAGTTTAATGGTCTCTTGCAAGAATTTATCATATTGGTTTAGCGATTTCTTTTGGACTTTAGAAACCTCACCTAAATCAACGAGCTCACTATCTATTTGATCCGAACCAAAAACAGCGGATCGAACACCGAAGATATTAAAAATAAAAATGGCAGCCGCCAAAAGTACAAGGAGAAAAATAGGCCCACCAATAAAGAGCAACTTTTTAGGCATTATCCGTTTCCTATCCGCGAATTAGCGTTCAAACCTTCGCTTATAATTGTAAGTAATTGCAGAAATATCGTCAACGTTGATTTGCTCCCTTTTTTCCACAAGTTGGTGATACCGTTCTCTTTCTTTTCTTTCCAATTCTTTAATTGCCAACTTGTCTTGTGAAGCTTCTAATAGCCGTTCTCGTTTATTTTCCACTACTTGATTAAGTTCGGTGATAGTCTGCAATTGCTGAATCATTTGCAATTCCAGATTACAAAAATAGTCAAAATAATAGCGGCTCTCATGCGGACCGATATTCAGTACTTGCTGCTCACGATAAGCATTGATCGTGTTTTTCTGTAACCGTAACATTTCTTCGAACATTTCTTCAGCTTCAGCCACATCTTGTCTTGCTACAACAAATTCGCCTTGTCTTTGTTTCTCAATATTGTCTCTGACTTCGAGGACTTGTTGCAAAGGAAAGCGAAATTGCTTCATCTATTTTTCAAGCAAACATGCCACAAAGAGTAGAAATACTTTGTTCATAGGGGCGCTCATCCTCTATCTTCTGTTTTAGAAAATCGCTGATGGATTGACGATAATTAACAGCCATGTCAATTTGCGGATCAGTTCCGGTTCGGTAAAGACCAATATTGATCAATGTTTGATTGGTACGATATGTTGCTAACAGATGGCGGAGTTGATCTGACGCTTGCAAATGGTTTTGTGGCACAATATCCACCATTAATCTACTAACACTCTCCAAAGTATCAATAGCTGGGTAGTGTCCTTGAGATGCCAACTCACGGGACAAAACAATATGCCCATCCAGAATTGAACGTGTTGCATCTGCCACTGGCTCCATCATATCATCACCTTCAACCAGTACAGTATATATACCAGTGATACTTCCATCGCCTTCTGATGTCCCTGATCGTTCCACAAGTTTGGGTAAAGTAGAAAAGACTGACGGAGTATATCCGCGTGTCGTTGGCGGCTCACCTACTGTCATTCCAACTTCACGTTGTGCCATTGCAAAACGCGTGATAGAGTCCATCATTAACAAAACATCCTTGCCTTGGTCTCTGAAATATTCAGCGATTGCAGTGGCTGCAAATGCTCCTCGTATACGCATAAGTGCAGGTTGATCTGATGTTGCCACTACAACCACGCTCTGCTTCAAACCTTCCTCACCCAAAACTTGGTTGGCGAAGTATTCAACTTCTCGACCTCTTTCCCCTATCAAAGCGATAACATTGACATCTGCCATTGTATTGCGGGCTATCATGCCCATCAAAATACTTTTCCCAACTCCACTACCACCGAAAATACCAATTCGCTGCCCCTTCCCCAAAGTTAAAAGGGAATCAATCGCACAAACGCCAGTTGGTATGACTTGTTCGATCGAGTTGCGTCCGAGAGGAGAAGGCGGCGGTTGATAAATTGGATACTCATCTTTATAAGGTATTAAACCTTTACCATCAATTGGAAGCCCCATACTATCGACCACTCGGCCTAACAATGACTGACCGACAGGCACTGATGGCAAACAACCGGTGGCCAAAACTTCATCTCCAGGAGAAAGGCCTTCCATGTCCCCTAACACCATAAGCAAAGCATGCCGATCACTTTGAAAACCGATCACCTCAGCGGGCACTGCTCCCTTCTCATTCTGAATCAAACATGATTCACCAACAGGCAACTTTAAACCTCGTGCTTTCACCAATAATCCAATAGTTTCCGTTACCTTCCCTATAATCGGAGTTAGCCGGACCTGACGCAAACGATTTCTATAGCGTTTAATATCTAATTGGCCTGGCATTACTAGCAATCTCTAATTTGTTGGACGTACAATTTGTTCAACTTGACCTAGTTTAGTCTCAAGGCGAGAATCAATCCTCCCTAAGTCAGAAACCAAGAGACAGCCTCCTAAACTTACTTCTTCATCTTCAACAACTTCAAAATCTTTGACATGACCCATCAATTGGTAAAATTCATCACGATGTGGTTCTAAATTTTTCACATCATCAGGATTAACACGAATCTCCAATTTTTGGCTCCCAACAGCAAAATCAAGAGCTGACTTAACGGCATGATAAACTACTTGATTGGTCGCAATTTGGTGATGAATAACTTTTTCAACAATATCGAATACTAAACCTATGAGATCAGATTCGACGGCCTCAATAATTTCTTGTTTTTGCAATTTAACAGCACCTAAAAAAGTGTTGATCTGCTCAGTTGCTTCAATGTATTCTTGACGTCCCTGTTCCCAACCTTCTTTGTATCCTTGCTCCCAACCTTCCTGATGACCGAGTTCATTGCCTTCTTTACTTCCTGCCTCAAGCCCTTCTTCATGCCCAGTTTTCAACCCTGATTCTTTAGCTTGATCACGAATAGCAACTCCATCTTCTGTTGCTTGCTGACGAATTTTAGCACCGTCTCGTTCAGCATCTTGCCTCGCATTTTCTACAATTCCCCGCCCCTCATCATTTGCGTTGGCAATTATTTGACTAGCTTTATCCTCCGCTGTCGTCACAATTTCCAGAGCTTTTTGCTCTGCAACTTGAATAGTATGATCATAAATTCCCTGAACATTAATAGGCCAAGGCAGATCATCTACTTCTGGTTCTTTTGCCAGAGTCAAGAAAGACGCCATCCGTTCCTGCTCCAGCGCATACAGCTCATGAGCACTGATAGATTGACTTTCTCCACCACCAATCATTTCAAGTGGTCCGGTGATTTTCCTACCCATACATTTCTTCTTGTTCTAAGGAGATTTTAATTTTATCGGCTTCTTCCAGCTTGCGGATTTCATCCAAAATCACCCTTTGCGCGCCAGAAACATCACTAGCACGTTGCGGAGGTAAATCATTCATCGTACCTTCGATCCTAGCACGCAATTTATCAGTCATATTGGATAGAAACTTTTCCTTTACCCCATCACTCGAACCTTTCAATGCTAACGGCAAATCGGTTTGCATGCAGGGTAGCGATACAATTTCACCTCTAAAAGCCATATCATCAATTAAAGTAACATCTTCGAAAGTGAACATATTTTCTCTGATCTTTTCGACTGCCTCTGGATTGCGTTGTTCCAAACTTTCTAAAACACTGTCAGCTCGCTCACGAGATACCTTCGTCATAATCTTGGCTAAAATCACGGGGCCATCCGTTTGATTTTGCCCACTTTGACTGGCTCCTTGAAATTTTTCTCGCAAAGTTGCTTCTACCTCTTCTACCGCCTCTGGCGTAATGGCAGACATGGAAGCAATGCGTGAAGCAATCTGATTTTGCTTGCGTGAAGGAAACAATTCTATCACTTGAGCTCCTTTATCTGCCGGCAAAAATGATAAGACAAGAGCGATAGTCTGAGGATTCTCAGTCGACAAGAAACTATAAATTTCTTCGCCTTCTGCCTCGTTAAACATACTGAAAGGAGTTTGATCAATGACTGTTTGTAACCGATCGGTCATGTCTCTTGCTGCCCGCTTACTTCCAAAAGCTTGTTCGAGTAGGGCTTCAGCTTCCGCCAATCCACCAGACGCATAAATGCCCTCTGACTCCATAACACCCAGAAAGTCATCCATTACTGAAGCTCTTTCATCTGGAGAAATTGCAGCTGGAGAAGCAATCTCAACTAATACTTTTTCTTGATCCGCTTCAGTTAGTCTCTTAAAGATTTCACCACTAATTTTTCCTTTTAAAGTTAAAAGAAAAATTGCCGTTTTTCTGATTCCATCCATTCTCAATCTCCCCCTGTCGATGTAGACAAGTAAAACAAGCTTTTCAAGCTATTGTCTTATGCGTCAGCCTCTTTTTCAACATCTTCAACTTCTGCCTCCAATTCTACCCCGGATGTGGTAACCCAACTACGAAGAATATCAGCAGTAGCTCCTGGCTCGTCTTCAGCAAATTGGCGAATCTGCTCGAACGTATCCTTCCGTCTTTGTATTTCTGCTTCTTGAAGAAGTACCTCTTCCTCCTGAGCTCGTTTTTCGGCTTCAATAGCCTCAATCTTTGCCTGTTCTTCCTCAACATGTTTTCTTTCTGAGGCATCCACGACCGCTTCGACTTTAGAGTCAACGTGCTGTTGTTCAGCCTCAGCCTCAAATTCCTTTTTCAGATCCGAGAATCGGACTTCAAGCCACTGATTAACATAGTCTTCGACAGTCAACCCTTTCGGTAAATGTTCATCCCCAAGTTGTACCGATCGATCAGCTTCCGCAACAGTTGTTGCCATCGGCTTACTAATCAATGAACGTAAAAAGACCAAAATTGCAATAACAACCAAGGCCACAACGATCATTTCACCCAGTTTTGTCCAAACAGGTGGTGGGGTGCTTTCTAATGCCGATTGGAGAGCTTTCGTAACTTGGAATTGAGACAGAGAGACCGATATTTTCTGGTCCAACAGGCTAGAATCCATGGCGAAGCCAAGCGTTTTAGCAACAATATCTTTGATGTTATCCACCTCACCTTCGAGAGAGAAGTCAACCATTACCGCGGCAGACAAGACCGTGATTTGAGGCGTCGACTTTTCCTCTGTGATAATTTTATCCATTTCATAATTCTGAATTTGTCTACCTTTGTCATAAGTCGATGGACCCGAACCACCCATCGAATATTGATATTCAGGTGGGAATAAATTGCTTTCTACTCCCGGTTCTCCGCCTGGAATTGAACCTTGTCCCTCAAAGGATTCCGTTTCCTTATAATTACTGCGTATGACGCCGGTTCCGTCCTCTGCAATAGATGGTTGAAACTGTTCTTTCGTGGTCTTAATATCAGTCAAATCTGCGGATACTTCAACACTAGCCACGTGAACTTTATCTTCATAAATTTTAAGAGCATTTTTAAGTTTTTTCATGTAGTGATCTTCGTAGTCATTTTTAATACTGAGAATCTCACTACTTTGGTCAACAGGCGTCATTTTATTCTTAATCAATTCCTGAGAATCGAACATGCCATTATTGTCAACAATATGCACATTTTCAGTTTTAAGACCAGGAATACTATAGGTTACAACCCGTTGAATTGCCTTTAAGGTATCAACGGTAAACTCGCCCTGTACGCTTTCTGGCAACAACGTTAAAGTTACGGAAGCTTTAGGCGGCTCTTGATCTCTAACAAAAGGCTGATGCTCGGGTATACTCAGCTTGACTGCCGCAAACTCAACCCCCGAGAACGTGCTAATTGTACGTGCGAGTTCGCCCTCAAAGGCTTGGCGTTTCAACTCCCGAAACTCATCCTGCGACAACATTCGTAAATTACCACTGTCTAACAGTTCATAACCACGCTGTCCCTTTTGGTTGTTAGTTGTTCGGTACATGCTAACTTGACCACCTAGTTGAGCGCCGGCTGCTATTCGACGTGCATGATCCACATCTTTAACTTTCACCTCAATTTCATCCGGATTCGGTATCTTGTAGCTGATCCCAGCCTCTTTAAAAGAATAAGCTAAGAAAGTTGTGTCGCTCGTATTCAAACCACTATACAAAAGAACATAATCGCCGTCCAGCCAAAAGAAACCAACAACAACCAAAGCAACTATGCCAGCAACTACCCCCAACATAACCACCAACTGAACGGGTCTAGCCAGCCCTTGCCACTGACCACCGAATTGGTCAACTATTCCTTGAAAAAACTCTCGCATCAACTTGCTCCCTGCATTTTGAACACTGGCATCAATCCCTTAAGCCATTACTTTATTATTACACCTGCATTCGTGTCAGCTCTTGATATGCTTCAATGGCTTTGTTACGCACTTCGACAGTTAGATCAAGGGCGATTTTAGCTTCCTCCAACATGATCATCAACTCATGCAAGTTTTCTGACTCACCCGTAGCAAATTTCCGACTAGTCTCTTGTGCTGTCAATTGCAATTCATTAACATTTGACAATGTTGTTTGCATTAATTTCCTAAAGCTAGGTTGAATAGCTATTGTTTGTGTGGCACCGCCGTCCGATAAACTTGCCGTTGCCTTTACGCCAGTCGTTTCTAGAGAAGGTATGAGAAAGTGAACAGGATGAACTTGCATTATATATTTCCTATTAAACAATCCGGTTTATTCAGATAAAATTAGGCTCGCCCTTGAATAACGGTTCGAATACCACTGTAATAGTCATTGAGTAAACGAACAACAGTGCTGTAGTAAGCAGCATTACCAGACAAAGTTGCCATCTCCATATCGAGGCTAATATTGTTTTCGTCAACTCTCACTGACGTCGCTGTATCTCGATGGATAGTTGCTGCCACTTGGTCCAAGTGTGTGGGAGGACCAATAGGCATATGTCCACGATTAGTTATATTCCCTCGCATAGTTAGCTGAGAATTTTCAGCCATATTGTCAATTGCCGACTTCAATTGTGTTTTGAATTTCACCTCTGAACGCTTAAAACGAGGTGTGTTGACGTTTGCAATATTGTTGGCCAATATTTCGTGACGCAACATCGCACCATCTAATGATTTTTTTAAAGTCAATGGAGTAATACCACCCAGTAAGCTCACGATTTAGCTCCCGATTTAAAAACGTTAATTTTTTCGATCGACGTACTGACGATTCAGGCCCAGATCCTTCTGGCTCAATATGTCATAGGTCGCCTTAATATCTGCCGCACTAGCTTCCGGTGCCGATAATGCCGGATGATTCAACACTTGTTTAATGAAGTTCTGATTAGCGTAATCAGCTTGAACCACTTCATTGATCGTTTCTGTTAAATCAGCCAACAAATCCTCAATTTCCTGTTGTTCTTGGTTCGAATAAGAATCATATTCATCCTCAACAATTTGGACTAGTAATGCTGATGACTCCAACCTTTTGAACCTAGTTAACAAGCCTTTTTTTTTTGCTAAGTTCCACGAATTGCTCAAACTGCTCTTGAACTAAAAGCTTTTGTTGGTCGACTACTAACTCCAACAAAAGTTCACCTACATGCAATTGCGCTTGAATTTGATCCAGTATAACCTTTACCATTCTTTAATTTCCCAGAGCTTCTAGTTTTTGCAAATTTTTGATCGATGATTGAATTTCCGACTTAAACTCCAAACTTTGAATCGATCGGTAGTTTGCAATAGCTTCTGTGTAATTCTTCAGGCTTCTGTGAATACTTCCCAACATTCGATTGGTCAAATCCAATTCATACTGGTGTAATCCGGATCGTTTTTGTTGACTTCTTTCAATTTCAGCTTTCTGTCTTTCAAGAATTCCGACGGCCTCGTAAGGCATATCTAAGGCCAAATAAGTTTGAGCTAAATTACTGGTTCTTCCTATATCAAGTTTAGGGTATTCGGTATCAACTATATAGTAGGTGCGAACAACTTCCTCGAAATCAGAAACAGCCAGACTTTTTTGTTTTCGGTTGAGACTATAATAACTACCTCGAACGTAATGCGCATCGCCTAAAATTAGGTGGGCCTTTCTTAGTACAGACGGCGACAATTCAGATTGTTTTAACAACTTATGAACAGTCTGAATACAAAGACTCAAGTCGCTGATGCCAGATATCCCTGCTAGCTTATAACGAGCGATATAAGCCGCTGATAAACTGACCAAACTTTCGTTATATTGTCGCTGAGTTTCAGCAAACGAAACATAATGATTTTCGGCATCTCCATAAGTCCTGCGCTTAAAAGATCTCTCAAACAAATCAATAGTGTCTTCATATCTTTTAATAGCTTTGCCATACATCTCATCTTCTAATTCAATATCCCCTATAGTTTTGTAGGAAAGGAAATAATGCGGATGCAAATCACGCTTAATATTCGAAAACTCATTTTTGTATTCACTATCTGATAGCTTGGCATTTTTTTCTTCTGGTATTGTTAAATTAGCTCGTTGAATCCGAGCCATATCAGCCATAAGCCGACCGGTCGACTTTAAAGTGAAAACCGTATAAAATGTTTCTCTCGCTAAAACATAGTTTCCTTGATCCGACTGGCAAATGGCCTCAACAAATAGGGCATTATCGCCAAGCCTCAAATCCCCACGATTATTTGAAAATTCATCTAAAAAGAGCTTTAAATCCTCTTGGGTAGCTTTAATATTTCCTTGATCATATGACAGTTGTGCCAACCAAAACCTCGTAAATTCAGTCCGAGGAAAACCTATCGGCGCAGGATTGAATAGCGCTTCATTTTGATAGACATCTCTAGCTTCAGCTAACTTCTCCTGAGCTGACAGTTTTCTTTTATCAGCTATTTGTTCCATTCCTTGCCTAGTAAATTGCCTGCCTTGCTCCAACAATAGATAAGCTTGCTCAACCTTTATATCCCCTATACGAAAACGTGCATGATATTGGAAACTACTGCGTGGTTGATCATCTAAAGCCTGACGAAAAAGGGCCAAAGCCTCAACTTCCAATTTAATTGGATCTTTTTGAAATACTGCTTCTTGAAAGGCGCGTTCCGCAATATGATACTCTTCACTGATTAAGCGCTCGAGTTCAAATTGAGGTATGCGAGATCGAATTTTTTCAATAAACCGTTGATCAGCTGGATCCAAATCAGTCATAACATTTTCTCGCATCAGCCATTCAGTAGCTTTTCGGCGTTGGAATTCAGAATACGACTTATCCCGCTTTTCCTTACTGACATTCTGATCTTTCCCTTGCGAACTAGAGATTTTTTTATCTGTTTGTCGTTTAAAATAAACACCAAGCTGTAATGCTAGATCACCTTCAAAAGCAAAACGACGCAAACCCTCAAAATCAATCTGGTAATTATCAAACTGAGAAAAATCGAGGCGGTTCTTAAGTTCCCCCTTCAATAGAAGTAAATCGTCTGGGTTGTTCTCATATTCGGATTCTAAGACCAAATTGTAATTCACTGAATAACCCTCTAGTTCTTCCAGCGCAGTCATCTTAGAAAGCAATAAAATTTTGAATTCCTTAGTCAAGTCTCCGTCATTTTGGTTTTTTAAGTTCCGAGCAGCCATAATACCGTCTACCAACTGCTGAGTTAGGTTTTCCAGAAGTGCAGATCTCATAACCTCAAAATCGTCTCCGACCTGAGAAAGTGGATCTTCAAGTTTGACCAAATCCAACGATAATTGCTCCGTGATGTAACGTTCTAAAACCAATTCACGCACCTCTTTAGCATCTAGGCCACGAAAATCGCGCACAGATGACAAAGCATCTTCCTTAAATAGGCCATAAAGCTGCCCACGAAAAAAAACGACTGCCAATTGCCGATCTTTGGCAGTACCAGCCATTCGTTCTACTTCATCTAGCTTTTCTAGAAAACGATCAATTAAATTTTGTTGTTCCGTTTTTTTGGAGAATGGGTTAAGTGATTTTATCTTATCAGCTATTGGAGCAGAAGACATCTGGCGTTTTTCTTCTTCTGCCCGAGCTGATTTAGCACCATCTTGCCGCCAGGTCTGAATGTCTAAATAACGTCTCAGATCCTGATCAATAACATCAACAACCTGTTCTTTTATCAAAATTCGACGTTCTTTATAGCTGAGATTTTCTACATTCCGCAATTGCCGCCTGAACTCACTTTCCATTACGTTTTGAAGATAAGAGGTCCGAATCTGCAATTCCTTGTTGAGTTGGGTCCGTCCTTCGTAATTACTCAACTCACGAGCAAATTCACTCTTCATTCTTTCAGTAATAGTCTCAAAAATAGCTTCTCTTTGAGGCATGCCAGCTCGCTCTTGTTCAGCCACTATCTCGCGCACCCTCTTACGAATACGCTTTCGTTGCCTAGCGATTTCTTCATCGAACAGGCTATCCAAAGGACGCGTGATTTTACGGTAATCGTCCCTATTAAAACCGTTAAACTCCAAGGTGCGTTGCAACGCCGACAAATCTCCGATCAACTCAGATTCTAATGCGCTTTTACCCAATTGAGTTCTTCGGCCCCGGTATTCCTCAATCTTTTTCAACAAAACCGTGCGAAGTCGATATTCGATGTAATGAATAACAACTTCGCGATCCGCATTGCGCAACAAACCCTCTTTCTGATAGTATCTAATGGACTCTGTTAAATTTGCGAGGTTGTCTTGGTTACCCTCGTAAGCCATCTGAAAAGTCGGAAGTTCGCTGAGAACTTGTTCAGCCAACATCAAATAAGCTTTGGTTTGATCAATGTTATAAAAGCGAATAGTCTTCCAAATTTCGCTATAAGTTGGGCGATTGTCAGGCTGGACCACACGAATATACTCAGGAATTTCCAAAACCTCCATCGGAGCGGCTTCGTCAAGAAGAACTCGGTATTCTTGCAAACTAGTCCGAGTCTCATCGTACATGATTGTCTGTGGAGCAATTAATTCCTTAGGCGCATAATAAATCTGGAGATAGGAAGCATCAGCCTCTTCCAATTTCTGCGGAAAACTACTAGCATTTAGTTTTTCAAAAGGGAGGTACGGAGACTGAATCTTACCTTCCTTATCACTAAGATAAAGCCGATGTGTCAACCATTTGACCAACAAGCGAACAAACTCTCGATCGGTTTCCATCAACTTTTCTTTCAAGAGCTCGGCTTGCCGCTTACTGAAAGGCAAAAACTGTGAATCTGATTGAGCGAATGCCGACGGATAAAGGAAGGGTCCTAACTAGGCAGACTGAAAAAATAAGCACACAAAAACAAAAGTAGATGCGTGTCGCAGATTAAACAAGCCAAAACTTCCTAGAAAAGACAATCTACCTGAAGGTGAATTGATCATAGATTAGCACAGTGCCTTTTTTTTTGCAAGCTATATTTTACTCAAGTATAACCTTGATTTTGAGGGTTTTTTTTGACAAGCTTTACCCTTTTATTCTATACTCCGTCGCTAACAAGTTACAGCAGACGACAACCCATTTTTGCCAGGGTCAGTTGAGAATATAAGATGATAGACGATATCTACAGTAGTTCGTTAGTCGGACGCCGAGCGATTTTAGTCGGTGTTAAATTACAAACTGATATACTGGAAGAAGTCAAAGAATCTGCCGAAGAGCTAAGACAATTGGCCGAAACAGCTCGCTTGTCGGTCCTTTGCGACAGCATCCAGTTGCTAACAAAACCAAATCCAACTTTCTTTATCGGTCAGGGTAAAGTAGAAGAGCTAAAAGCCCTAATCGAAGAGGTGGTTGCCGATTCAGTAGTGTTTGATGTTAATTTGTCGCCAGCACAAACTCGAAACTTAGAAAAGCAGTTAGATGTTATCATCATCGACCGAACAGGCCTAATATTGGAGATTTTCTCCCAACGCGCGAGAACTACTGAAGCTAAACTCCAAGTTGACATTGCCCGACATCAGTATGCAATGCCGAGGTTAACTAGAATGTGGACACATTTATCTCGCCAAGCAACTGGTGGTGGTGCCGGATCAAGCACAGGAGGGGGCGGGCCAGTTCGAGGGGCTGGTGAAACGCAGTTGCAGATTGACCGAAAGTTGCTTCGTATGCGAATCTCAAAAAAAAGTCAGACTTTGTCTTCCATTGAAAAGCATCGGCAACAACAAAGAAAGCGCCGAACCGATATGCTTAATGTTTCTCTCGTTGGGTACACTAATGCCGGCAAATCAACCCTTTTCAACAGATTAACAGAGTCAAATGTTTTAGCCGAAGACAAGCTATTTGCCACTTTGGACCCGACGACTCGGATGTTCAAATTACCGACCAACCACAGATTGTTATTGTCCGATACAGTTGGTTTTATCAACAAATTACCCCACGAGTTAGTAGCTTCTTTTAAGGCAACTCTAGTCGAAGTCGCAGAAGCTGACTTATTGTTACACGTAGCTGATGCTAATCACCCTAATTTGGACAAGCACATTCAGGTCGTCAATGAGGTTTTGGTAGAACTAAAAGCTGGAGATGTGCCAACCATTCTTCTATTCAACAAGTGCGACTTGATTGATAATCACCGCCACCATTTTCTGAAAACGGAGTATACCAATAGCATATTGGTATCTGCATTTAGTGGGCAGGGAGTTGATCAATTGTTAACTATCTTGTCAAACCACTTGGCACAACAAGATATTCGGTTGCAAATTGATCTTTCTTATCAAGACCAAAAAGCTTTAGACTTTGTATATAAAAACGGTCAAGTGTTTAACACTAATTATCAATCCCAGTTGATTTCAGTTGACGCACGTCTGCCCAAACGTTACATGAAGAAGCTAAAACAAATGCTCTATCATTCAACCTATAGCCAGTCAAGTAAAACAAATTGAATGAACCAAGATCATTTGAATCTCACTTACCAAGATGAACACATTGTTCTGAATAGCCAAAAATTGATCGTTGGCAACCAAGTCTATCCACTTGCTCACATCCGCACCTATACCTTAAAACCTGATCTAGCACTGATTGGTTGTTCTAGTTTCTTCCTAATCCCACTTAGTGTTCTGTTTTTGAGTAGTGGTATTTTGGGACAAGTATTTGGTTGTAGTCTAATTCTGATTAGTATTTTTTTTCTACTGGGTAGTCGCCGACATATAATGTCGGTGACAATCGATTCACAAAAAAGAGACGAAAGTTCAACCACAATTCAAACTGACATACTGGTTGGCCAGTTGAACTACCTTAAACCAATCGCCCAAGTGTTTGAACAGTTGGGGGTACATGAGAAACCAGTTATAATGGACGAAAAACGATAAAAAAGTTAATAGTGATCAATGAATGTTTCTTTTTTGAAGGTAATGGGGCTAAATTTTTTGCCGAATCCATTCAACTTTGCAATGTTTTTTGGGAACCTGCTAGAATTGAACACTGGGGAATTAACACGGAATGGTATTGTCGTCGTGTAGTAGATTTAATCTCGGCCTAGCCATTGTTACAAACCAACGATAAATCAATAGGTACATTAAATGAAGGCTCCCTTCATGCCAGCCTCAAAAACTGGTATCAACAACCCGGTGACAAACTGGAGGTTGAAGTTAGTGGGTATGTCATTGACTTGGTGCAGGACGACCGATTGATCGAAATCCAGACAGCTAACTTTTCTCAAATTAGCACCAAAATAGAACGACTGATTCGGCTTTATCCTCTCAAATTGGTCTATCCAATTGCGCAATTCAAATGGTTATGCCAAGACAGCCACCGTCGCAAGTCTCCCAAGCGAGGCAAGTGGTTACACCTATTCGACGAGTTAATTGCTATCCCCAAATTGCTGATGGAAGACAATTTTTCTCTCGAGGTAATTTTGGTTGAAATGGAAGAACAGCGGAGCAGTAGCAAAACACATAAAAAGGGTTGGAAAGTGATAGAACGAAGACTTGTAAAAGTAATCGAAGAAGTTGTGATCAACCGCCCATCCCAATTGGCTGAATTAACCTTACCGAAAACTTTACCAAACCTATTCTCAACAGCTGATTTATCTAATGAACTCAAAATCCGCCGTCGTTTGGCTCAACGAATTTGCTATTGCTTGCGACAAATGGGTGAAATTTTACCCCTCAGCAAAAATGGGAACTCAATCCTCTACACCCGCAAAATAACCATAGGGTAAAGTGTCAAATTATGAATGTTCTTCGAATCAGATCTACACTTTTACTTACTCCTGAATCGGCCGGATCTCTACCTTCAAACTCGATAGAAATGTAGCCGCCAAAACCCACAAAATCTAGAATTTCAGCAACTTTTCGGTAGTCCAAGTCCAATGTGTACCATTCTCCACCACCATAGTATGTCTTTGCGTGTACTAACACAGTTTCGCGAGCAATCTTTTCTAGTTTTTGATAAGGATCTTCTAGAAAATTACCACAATCCATCGTAATTTTAAGCCAATCTGAATCAACAGCGGAGACTATCCGATTAACGCCTTCAGGAGTATTAGTCAACCCCCAATGATTTTCTAGTCCTAGAACTACTCCGTTTTTTTCAGCAGTTGGCAGACATTTTTCAATAGCAGCAATAACCCAATTAAAGGCATCATCTTCCGTATAGCCTGAAATGGGGGGTTCTTGACCCCCATTTTCCATTAACGTATCAAAATTGGAAGTTGTTCCCCACCGGCCAGAATTAAGCCGAATAGCAGGAATACCCAATTCATGTGCTAGTTCAATGCAATGTTTAGTGTGGTCAATATTAGTTTGTCGGTGCTCTTCATCTGGTGAAACAAAACCTTGATGAATTGATAATGCATATAAGTCCAATCCACATAGAAATGCCTCTCGCTTCAAATTTTGTACATAGAGATTGTCTTCTGTTGCCATTTGCTTATGTAGTATTTCAATACCGTCTAAGTTTAGTTCAGCGGCTTTATGAATTACTGTTTCAATTGGAACTTTCTCTGGTGCGAAATGCCAATAAGAGTAGGTTGAAACACCTAGTTTCATTTTCTTTATCCTTTATATTTTTTAAGCAACAAAATCGTTCAAGCAATCTCGATAGACTTGGAATTTTTCCCCTTCATATTCTGCTGGATCGACCAACTTTAACCACAAAGCACTGTCTTTTCGATCGCCACTCAGTTGCCTTCGGCTACCTAGATTAGATGGATCATCACCAGCCCACACAACTTCACCATCTTGCAAATAGATGAAATTGTTGCGGTACTTATCAATTAACTCTTTCTGTCTTTCTTGGTAAATTAATCCTTGTTCGCATGTTGTCCGACGCCATTTGGCAACTGTTTCCATCGAATCGGTTTCAACAGAATCAAATTCAGCTAGTGGAGCAGTAACATCAGTTTCAAAATCTATCTGGTCCAAATTGACCGTTCCATAACCATGCTGAGCCGCAACAAGAAGGTGATTTCGATCTCGCTTGAACGGAGGGGTAGGCCAATCAGATTTTGGGTCATGTCCCATTAAATACATACCACAAGTATCTGTGGTAATAGGGTGATCGCCGGCAATCAGAGTATTGCAAATCCGACCCTCGCCCCCCCACTCTCGTCCCCATTGTCCAGTCAACCCATCAATTATATTCAAACAAGGCTGAGTAATCATAGCTAAATCAGGCAGGACATAAGACAACCGAATCAAATGGTGATAGTAGCTACGGGTTCGGCCTACAGGTGGTACAATCGGTGGCAAGCCGAACAAATTTTTGGTACATAAGGTAATACCCATGAAAGCGTGATTTTTCATTTTTGCTACTGATACAGTAGCATCAGCATCCTCAAAACACGCACTCAATGCATAACGGTCAAACATTAACCCACCGCCCGGTACTATATAATCGGCAAAAGGTGGCTGACTAGAGTCAACGAACTTGACATCAAATTGCTTCAACAAATGGAGATAGTTAAACTGATCTGGCATTAGATTACCATTATTATAAGGATTAGTATCAGTAGCAATTAATTGTGCCGCAGTGTGTTCTTTTATAAGACGTAAAGTTGCTCGGCAAACGGCGTCATCAACCAACTCTCGTCGCCGACCTCTGAAATACTCAATTCGATCTGGTAGTTTCATCATGTTAAACTTAATGACTACTTTTTTGGCCTTCTCAATTTTCTGCCAAGAGCGAACCAGTGGGTCGGTAATGCGTCTGAGTGTTTGGTAAATTTCTTCTTCAGTTGCTCGATAATCACAGCGAGCAGCTCGTGTCATGTAGTCTTTCATATGTTTTTACTCCCTGATGCTTCACGAAAATTGTTCACCTAAGATGGCCGTTTTTCATATAATCATATAAGTAGCAATTTATGCTATACTAATCAGCCACATACTATAGTTAGGTAATTCGCTAAGTCAACCCAAAATCCGTCCTTTCATCTAATGATCTTTTTTAGTTATTTTAGTTTCCAAGAGTGTTATCCCGTTAAATTACTTTTACTTTATTTTCTAAGTAGTATTGTTCTACCAGTATCAGCTGAATTAATATTCAATGATCATTTTGAAAATATCCAACAAATAGAAAAAAACTGGAATGTGCAGGCTATCGACTGGAAACTCAGTCCCCACTATAACCGAAGTCCAAAGGGTCGGACTAGTCTACATCTGGCTCCAACGCAGCTAGGCGTTTGGCAACAGATATGGCAAACAGTCAATTTTTCTAAGCCTTTTCATTTACGGATTTGGTTTTACGAACGAGGTTGGGACAATCGAGTTAAGGTAGATCAACAGTATTTGTTCATTGGAAACAAAAAAACGTTTGATAACTCCAACAGAAAATGTCAAATCGGACAATCAGGACACAAGAATTACGAAGGATTTTACGTTATCTTTTCTGGTCTTCAGGCTCATAAAAGTCAATCCCGTGCGAATCACGAGCGCTGGGTTCAATTAAATTTTGTCATTGATTCTGATGGAACAGCAATAATAAAAATTGACGATCAAATTGAGATAACATTACAGGAAAAATGGGAAACTGTTGGAACTATAGGTCTGGGTGTTTTTGGTAGAGAAGACCGAGGTGGGAGTACCGATGCATACTGGGACCATCTGGAGATTTTTGATACAGTCGAAATCCCCAACTTGGCGATAGATCACAAAAAATATATGACTACTACTTGGTCTGAGTTGAAAAATAATCGATAAGGTTAGTTATGCTATTGACAAATTTGTGTCAAACGAACTGAAGACAATGCTGTGCATATTCAACAACTCGACTATCTTTGTCCTTTAATGCATTTTGGTAAGCAACGGTCACTTCTGAAAAAGAGAAATTTTGCTGTTCTTTTGATCGACAAAGACGTAACAAGGCTTTGAGAGCATTAATTCGAACAAATGAATGATCGTCTTTTGTAGCTAAAATTAGGGCTGGAATAGCTTCCGAGCTAGCTGTTGCAACAGTGCCAAGTGCATATGTAGCATTTCGACGTACCCATTCTGATTCATCTGATAGAGATTGAATCAATACCAATAGACTTTCGGCTGCCGGTTTCCCTATGTCTCCCAAGATATCTGCGGCTGTAGCTCTCAGCCACCAATCGTCAGAACCAGACACAATTTCCCCCAACACGGGAATTGCAGATTCTCCAATAGCACTCAAAGCGGTTGCGATATTCAACCGATATTTTCAGAGTGAATATTTTGCAATCCGTTCATCAATGCCCCTACTGCTTGGTCGCCCATTTCAGCCAATTGATAAATAGATTCTGTTCGAACGATCCCTGGACAGTCCCCACTCAATTGATCAATTAATAGTTCAACTGTTGAGTTGACCGACCCAGTTGTATAATTTCTCCAGTTTTTGTCTTATTGATGAAACCAATGCCAATGATAGTCAGTAACCAATTGGTCTAACAACAGTTGAGGATGCCGATTGCCCATTTATTGCCATTATGGAAGGTTCCACACATATTTGAAACAGAAATTTCATCATATAGCGTGGTGAATTAGTTGAATTGATGGTAGCCCTATGCCAAATATCATAATGAACGATCGCCACAGTTCCAGAACAACCCGTAATTTTAAACTCTGTTTTATCATCTTTTGAATGATTACTATTATAATATTGGCTATTAGGAATGATACCGGTTCCACCCATCATTTCTGAAACATGATGTGGATAGTAAAAAGCCATAGCCAGACGCAAGTGATGATGCCTCCGCCAAGGATGATTCCAGCCAGAAAATTGGCGAGGTGTCCCATCCTGGTGCCAGTTTTGCCCCTTACTATTGGGTGGATTAACATGACAATGTTGATGTGGATGCATAATGTAATTATGACCAATTAATTTGTTTAGTGCCTGTTGAATTTCGACGTGATCAAATATCTGATGTAATTCTGGTACATACTCAAGGATTTGGTTGCCTGGATTACCATTTGTGAAAGCTAATTCGGTCTTCTGGTGGATCGTCCGGTGTAATTCCTCAGGATAATCAGGGTTTAGAATTACGTAACCATTGCGAATAAAGTTTTGTAAAATAGAATCAGTCATTTTTGCTCTCCTGCGTCTAACTTCTATAATACTACCATGTTAGATATTTTGATCAGATTGAACAAAATGGTATAATTTCAAATGCCTTTCCCTTCCCACCAATCTCAATTATCTATCTTAATCGCATTTTTAATTTACTATTTTTCTCTTTTGAATTCATTGGCACAAAGAGATGCCATTGTCAAACCAACTGACAGCAATTATTTAGATCGGTGTGCTATGTTTACTAGTGGAAGATTAACACGGTTTAAAAAGTCAACAATTTCAGTTTTCATAGCACCAATTTCAGTTAGTCGTAATTTGATAAATGATTACCAACAAACGATAGTCGAATCCTTCCAACAATGGGAAATAGAAACTGGTCTTGCATTCTCATTTGTTGCAGAGAAACAATCTGCCGATATCCGTATTTTTTGGAACCATCACCGTCAAATCGGAAGTTTGCATCTACATGGCGGAGAATCAGTTATGCTCCAACCAGAAAACTCAGAGGATCAATCACTGCAAATACCAGAAATCCAGGTCGAAATTGAGATTTTTGTCCGACAAACCAAACAATTTGACTTTTTATTACCGAATCAACTGCAAACTGTGCTACTTCACGAAATTGGACATGCCATTGGTATTTGGGGGCATAGTCGTGAAGCCACGGATATCATGTATTTTGAACCGATGGTGGACAAATTGTCTCAACGTGACATTGTTACTGCCAATCTACTATTGCAAAAACCACCCAACACCCCTCTTCATCAACTATCATTGAAAGCATTAAAAGCAGATCTTGTCGGGCGAGCAAATCCAGCTGAATACCTGTATGCCATTGGACTAGTGTATGTAGATTTAGGAAATTACGAATCCGCCATGTCCGTTTTTGAGAAGGCTATTGCCATCAATCCATTAGCTAAAAAGGTAGCTTGGCAAATGGCACAAATCCGGCAACAGGATTCTAATTATGAATTAGCATTAAAAGATTATTTGCGATCAATAAACGACAAACCTACAGCCAAAAAACTTGGTGCCATTGGAACCATCTATCTGTTGCAAGGTAATTATGATTTAGCGCTTAACTATTTAGAACAAGCTTTACGATCTGCTCCTAACTCAGAAGCATTAAAGAAAAATACAGTAGCTGCTTACCATCACAAAATAGTGACGCAACGGAAATCAGGATATATTAATGCTGCATTGGAGACTTTGACCCAAGGATTAAAGGTTTTCCCTGATTCCCGTATTCTATTGTCTGATCTCGGTTCCACATACGAAAAAATGAAATTGTACAACAAAGCTTACCAAATTTATGATGAAATACTTCAAAGCCAGCCAAATCACGTTGATACACTGATTAGTATGGCCGCTACCCTCAATAATTTAGGAGCAGAAGTAGCAGAGAAAAAACAGTGGGAACAGGCCATTGGTTATTATCGTCAGGCATTAGATTATGATGTGAACTGTTGGGAAGCTCAGCACAATTTGGTCGAAACTCTTTTATTTAAAGGCTGGAAACACACCAATATACAGGCTTATTCAGAAGCAGTGACAGCTTTTTCTGAAGTTATCAAATACGATCCTAAGAATACCACAGCCTATTACAATTTAGGTGTCAGCTTATATTCACAAGGCCAGATAAACGCTGCGAATAAAGCTTTCAATCAGGTATTAACGCTGGATCCTAATCACTCAGATGCTCTGGACTACTTGAGGCAGATTGAAAAACACCAAAAAAGTGCCAGATTGAAAAAAATATTACTGGCAATCTGTAGCCTACTTGGTATTGTTTTCATTATAGTATTAATCTTCGTCAGACAAAAGAAAATCCATGAGAAAATAGCAAACTAATAACCATTTTTAGCAGTAAGCAAGTTAGCCTATTCACGAGCAGTCGCAGTCAAATCTGACAAAAATTGCCGGGCCTGATTATTTGAAGGATTACTGCGCCAAAATTCGGTTTGATAACTTCGAAGTACTAAATATAGCTTGTCGAGGTCAGTGATTTGTTTTTGGTTGGCATGACGAACAATTTGGAAATCTGCCGTGACTTGGTCCACTGAAATATCATCGGGTCGATTACGTAGAACATGTGGTTCCAGTGCATCTAAAGCCCTCCCTGCCATCCAATATCTAGCGCCTTCAGTTCCACCTAACTGACTGTAAACAACACAGAAAACAAATGCTACCATAATCAAACATACACTCAAAAAAATGAACAAGCGACGATAGTAACCAAAAAAAGAAGAGGATTGGATCATGAACTAAACTGCTCCGTCTTCAATCAGATACGTTTTCCAGAATTCCCAAATATTGGCGTGAAAGCAAAACGAGTAACAATAAATATTCATTCTTAAAAATCTGGATCAGCTATATGTGTTCGCCTTCAAATTTATGAAATCGGATATTATTTGGCATTACCAAATTCTTCTCCACTATCAGAGAAACCT
>CAYVHK010000024.1:0-21549 GCA_964451145.1 uncultured bacterium
AAGGTCGGTATCAAAGATATTAAATCTAAAAGTAAAGATCCTAAAGACCAATATCTAAAGACCAATATAAGGTTGGCGAAGTTAAGAAGGATGCTAAGCTTTACATAGACCGGGATTACATTATGGTCGCTGTCCCCAAAGGTTTTGAAGGCATGTAGATGATCATGAGCGCCAATGACGATAAAAAACAGAAAGGCGCTGTTTTTTTAACCTTTACCGTGGATAAGGATATTGACGTTTATGTCGCACTGGATAGTAGAGCTGATAAGGAAAAAGGTGGAACTCCACCCAAATGGCTCACTGACGGTTTTGAAAAACAAGTAAAGGACGGAAAACCTGTAGCCATCGATACAACCGATGGAGGCATGAAAACTGTGAACTTGTGGAAAAGCTCATTCAAAACGGGTAAAACCACGCTGGGTGGTAATGCTAATGAACCTGCTAAAGGGTTTGGTAGTAATTATTTCGTTATTGTGACGGGTAAAGCTGGTGGTGCCTCTGTTGACGCTCAATTTAAATTAAGTACGACATGGTCTAGCATCAAATCTGACTGACCTGTTATATTAAACACAAAAATAAAAAAGGGATGGCGAAGAAATCGCCATCCCTTTTTTATTTTTCTGGATAGATGTATTATCCTTCACTT
Source organism: uncultured bacterium (assembly GCA_964451145.1). GTDB lineage: Bacteria > Poribacteria > WGA-4E > WGA-4E > UBA9662 > TMED15. The sequence continues at coordinate 647 of CAYVHK010000024.1, forward strand.
TCATTCTCTTCTTTTAGTGTATTAGAATCACTGAAGGTTAGCGAATAAATTGCTAACAGAAAGTCGTCTTTGAATCGTGGCTTGACCTCGAAAGTTCCCGAAACCACAATTGGTGTATCGCTGATCAGGTTTTTGGCTGTTAGGTCTTGCGGCACTTCTACATAAACCCATTCATTAAGTTCAGGCAAAGTACCAAAACAACACATTTGTAAATCACGTAATAATAAGAAACTATCGATTCTTTCATCAGTAGATTCAACCGGCAAAACAAAGCCAGTAATGGCAACCGGTTGCTTATCTAGAGCTTTGATTGGCTGAGGAATAATTTGTTCTAATTGGTCCGCAATAAATTTGTTGGATTGATTGCCACCGGACCAATCTAGTGTGCCAAAATCGTAATCAGCGAGGAAATCAAAACCAACTGATTGATATTTTTTGCTTCTTTGGGGAAGTGGATGTCTTTTTTCAGGAGTGGCTACTGAATGCGGATAATAGTAGAAAACAATGCCTAGTAAAAACAAAACAAAAGAAGGAACTAAAAACAATACTGCTTTTCTATCAATGGGTCGATTCATTTCATTTTCGTTGTTTCAACTGACCACTATATTCTATCATTTTCTATTTGACGACTCAATTTTTTATCTAAATAGTTTCTATTTGACTAACATCAGGAATTATGTATAAAGTATTTGAGTCAGATTTGGGCCTATGATATGATTTACGCTAGGTGTCTGTGCAAACTGAAACTGGATGATCAGGGAGTAATTTATTATGCCAGAAAAAAACAACTACAAAGTAATTGGTACCCGTCCCATTCGACATGATGGCGAAGACAAGGTGACGGGGCGAGCTCTGTATGGAGCTGATTTTTCCATGGCTGGACTGTTACACGGCAAGGTCTTAAGAAGTCCACATGCTCATGCCCGCATTCGCTCGATTGATACTCATCAAGCCGAAGCTTACCCGGGTGTCAAAGCCGTCATCACCTCAGCTAATATGCCACAAGTCGAAGATGGCATGGTGACCTTAGGGGAAGGGGGAACCGCGAACCTTAAGTTTATGCAGAACAATATCTTAGCTGATGACAAAGTACTCTATAAAGGACATGCGGTGGCTGCCATTGCTGCTAGCAATCAGCACATAGCTGAAGAAGCACTAGCCTTGATTCAAGTCGATTATGAGGTTTTATCTCCTGTGATGGATGTTAAAGAGGCTATGTCTACCGAAGCACCATTATTACATGAAGAACTAACTACAACTTCTCTAGGTAAAGAATCAAACATACCAAGCAATGTGGCTCAACATTTTCAGCATCAGGCCGGGAATATTGAAAAAGGATTTGCCGAAGCCGATGTAATTGTCGAGCGAGAATTCAAAACAGCCACTGTTCATCAAGGCTACATTGAACCGCATAATGCTACGGCTCTCCATCGAGCTGATGGCCATTTAACTATCTGGTGTAGTACACAAGGGGCGTTTGAAGTTCAAGATCAAATCGAGAAAATCCTAAAACTTCCAGTAGCTAAAATCAAAGTTGTACCAATGGAGATTGGTGGTGGATTTGGTGGTAAAATTCCGGTCTATCTGGAGCCACTAGCTGCGCTCTTGTCCCAAAAAACTGGTCAGGCTGTCAAAATCGTAATGGATCGATCTCATGTTTTTGAGGCAACTGGACCGACAGCTGGTTCTTATATTAAGGTTAAAATCGGTGCCAGCAAGGAAGGGAAAATAACTGCGGTTCAAGCCGAACTGATTTATGAGGCAGGTGCTTTCCCCGGAGCATTGGTTGGTGCTGGTATGGAATGTATTTTTGCGCCCTATGATGTTGAAAATTATCTCCTCGATGGTTATGATGTTGTCGTCAATATTCCTAAAACAGCACCTTACAGGGCACCGGGTGCAACCAATGCGGCTATGGCTGAAACGGTGATTGATGAAGTATGTGAGAAATTAGGCCAAGATCCTCTCGATTTCCGAATCAAAAACGGGGCCAAGGAGGGCACGCGTCGAGTCGGTGGTCCGGTCTATCCACGAATCGGTTATTTGGAGACGGTTGAAACTGCCAAAGCTCACGAGCACTATTCAACGCCGTTAGAAGGGGAAAATCAGGGGCGAGGAGTTGCTTCTGGTTATTGGTTTAATATTGGACTGCAATCGAGCGTCACCTTGCACGTCAATTCTGATGGAACGCTCAATTTACTGGAAGGTTCAACCGATATTGGAGGTACTCGCACATCAATTGCTATGCAAGCGGCGGAGGTGTTGTGTATTCCAGTTGAAGATATTAATCCCGTTGTAGTTGATACAGATTCGATTGGCTATACTGGTGTTACGGGTGGTAGCCGAACCACCTTCGCTACTGGATATGCTGCCATTGAAGCGGCTAAAGATGTCATTGAGCAAATGAAAAAATCTGCGGCAGACCTGTGGGAAGTTGAACTCAGCAGTATAACTTTTGAGAATGGTACATTTAGTAGTTTGAATGGTAAATCGTATCATGCATCCTTCAAAGAGATCGTAAGTAAGTCCCATAATTCAATCGTTGGTCGTGGAACAATTGACCCATCTGCTCCTGGGGGCGCTTTTGCTACCCATATTGTTGATGTTGAAGTTGATACTGATACAGGCAAAGTCGAAATTTTACGATATACGGCAGTTCAAGATGTAGGAAAAGCGATTCATCCTAGTTATGTTGAAGGTCAAATGCAAGGTGGTGCTGTACAAGGCATTGGTTGGGCTTTAAATGAGGAGTACGTCTACAATGATGATGGTCAAATGTCAAATGCCAGTTTCTTGGATTATCGGATGCCGACCACTTATGACATACCGATGATTGATACCGTTATCGTTGAAGTACCAAATCCAGGACATCCTTATGGTGTGCGTGGAGTCGGCGAAGTTCCAATCGTGCCACCACCAGCTGCTATTGCTAATGCCATTTACAAGGCTATCGGTGTTCGGATGAATGTTCTACCCATGTCTCCAGGATACATTTTATCAGCGATAGGAAAAATCTAGATACGTTCGAATCTTAATCGTCAAAAAGGCGATAATCCATCACCTTTTTGGCTTTATTCTGGACAAAAAGAAGGCGTTAGGTTTGCACCTAACGCCAGAGAGTTGAGATAACAACGGTTTGTAAAAAATTAGCCTTTGAACTCCTCCGTTGGAGCATCGGCTTCAGCCCACGCTCCCATACCGCCATCAATACTAGATACGTTTTCAAAACCCATTTCTTTTAGGGTCTTTCCAGAAAGTGCTGCTTGTCAACCAGCGCCACACGTCAGAACGACATGTTTGTCGGGGTCGAGTTCTGGTTTATGGAAAGCCTCAAATTCTGGATCCGCATGAAATTCTAACATTCCCCTAGGAACATTGATTGCTCCTGGAATAACGGATTCAATAGAATCAGTATCTCTGACATCAACAAAAACAACACTTTCATCACCAACTAAAGCGGTTGCTTCTTCCACAGAAATAACGTTTATTGATGATTTTGCTTCTTCAAGAAGTTGCATTGCGCCTTTTCCCATTTTACATCTCCAATCAATGTTTTTTAAAATCAAACGTAGAACTTATACTATAAATAATATGGGTAACCCTATTCTACGTTATGCATAAAAAGTATGCTCATATGTCACCCAATTCGAAAGTCTAGCACTTTCTACAAAAAATTGTCAATATGACAATTATCGTCGTTTTCGGTATTCCTCGACCTGTTTTTCCAATTGTTTGAAATCATTATTATCAAAGAGTTTCTTAGTGGAAGCGGAGGATGAACTAATTTTTGATTTTTGAATTACCATAATTGCTATGCCACCAAATATCATTAGGAAAAAAAAAGGTGCAATATAAGCAACTAAATTAAACCCTTCAGCTTTCATAATGGCATTAAATTGAGAGCCGTATTGGTCTAAATACCTAGCCTTAACCTCTTCTGCTGTTTGGCCTTGACTCAATAGCTTTTTGAATTCATTTTTGATGTCTTGAGCTACACCACAGACACAAACCTCAATTGTTTCCCTTGAACAGCCACAATAGCAGTAAACACTTTTCAGCAGTTTTTTTAGATCACTAGAGGTTGTCGCAATTGCTGCCGGTAAGGTTGCTATCCCCAAAGTGACTATTAAGCAGAAAAACCAAATCGATCGGTTTGGTAATCGTTTAAGCATTGGATAATTGTTTCGAAGGTATTTCGGGAACAGTATTTTCTAAAATGGCAATTCCACCACCAATGAACATAACTGCTATCCCAACCCAAACTAAATTGATCAGTGGGTTGTGGTATACCTCAACTGTAATTGGTTCTTGATCATAGTTAGGAAAGCTACTAGGGAGTGGACCCAAGGCAATGTAGAGATTATTCAGCCCAATATGGTGGATAGCTGATTCAATCGTGTCTTGGTCTCCTTGTCCAGCTGTATGATAAAAGGCTCGAGCTGGTTGCATTTGGCCAATAATGCGGCCATTTTTTTTAACTGTAAAATTGATCACACTCAAATTAAAGTTATCGTGTTCTTCTTGAAAAGCATTACCAGACAGGAATTCATAATTACGAACCTTAATAGATTGACCTTGCTTTAAGCTTTCGGTTGTCAGTCGATCGTAGCCTTTTGACCCCATAATACCAATATATAAAATTACTATGCCAATATGTACTACATAACCACCGTAGCGTCTTTTATTCTTCCACAAAAGGCGAATCATGCCCATTAGGAGACCAACTTGGTTTCGTTTTGCCCTGAGCTTGCCTCCACGATAAAATTCCTCCATTATAGCAGTAATTACAAATACTGAACCCAAGACGCAGAAAGCCGATAAAAATATTGTGCTTGTGCTCGTTTCAACTTCACGTTTTACAAAAAATAGCCCTAAAGCCAAGAGACCAGATACTAGCGAGATAGCTGTCGGTTTTGCAAAGACCCGATTGAAATTACTGAAGGTTAAAATTTTCCAAGAGATAATGGGACCAATACCAGTCAGTAACAATAAAATTAGACCGGGGATAATGACAATTTGGTTAAAATAGGCTTCAGGAACAGCCATTTTCTGCTGAGTGACGGCTTCGGAAATAATCGGCCATAGTGTACCAAATAAGATCATAGCTGTTAAAGCAACCAAAATCCAGTTATTAAGTACAAATGCACTTTCTTTGGAAAGTAGCGATTCGATCCGATTGAAGCTTTTGAGTTTTTGCCAACGAATAAGTATCAAAAACATAGTGCCAATAAATAAAGTCAACAAAAAAAATACGAAGAATCCACCTACCTGTGATTGAGCAAATGCGTGAACTGATGAGATAATACCACTACGAGTAATGAAAGTGCCTAAAATAGTAAAGCCAAAGGCGAGAGAAATTAGAAGAACGTTCCAAAATTTCAACATGTTGCGTTTTTCTTGGATCATAGCTGAATGTAGATAAGCACTGCATAATAGCCAAGGCATGAAAGAGGCATTTTCAACCGGATCCCAAGCCCAATAGCCTCCCCAACCTAATTCCTGATAAGCCCAATTTCCACCAAGTGCAATACCAACGGTTAAGGTAATCCAGGAAAAAAGAGTCCATCTGCGGGATAAATGCAACCATAAGTTGCTGATATCGCCTGAAATTAATGCTCCCATAGCAAAGGCAAAGGGAACTGTTAAGCTAACAAAACCAACGTATAGCAATGGGGGATGAATTGCCATACTGGGGGTTTGCAGCAGTGGATTCATACCTAATCCGTCTGGACGAATGATATCTTGAGGGAAGCGAGCAAGAGGATTACGAACCCCCTCGATGAGACCAGTTACCAATATCGTAAAAAATAGGCAAACAAAAGCCAGTGTGATTAGAGCATAATCAGCCAATGGAGTGTTTTTCGTCAGAGATGTTGTTTGGCGGTTTTGCCAAACAACTACAGCCGAAAAAAATGTCAATAACCATAGCCAGAATAACAATGAACCTGACATTTTTCCCCAGAGAGCTGTAATTTTGTAGAAGATTGGCTGTTTTAAACTTGATCCTTCGTAGACATAGAACAAGGAAAAATCATCAGTTAGAAAACTATAAACCAAGGCAAATGTTGACGTGGTGATTAAACAAAAACTTGCAACTGTTGCGTTTCGGCCGCTTTGAATAGCACCTAAATGATTATGTTGCATTCCCAAAAAAATGGCTATTATGGTCCAACAACAACTAAATAGGGTCAACCAAATGGCGGATTGTGCAATTTCGACTATCATTTTGGTAAAGGAGTTTAGATTTCTTGTCTAGTTTCAGTAGTGTTGTTAGCCGATGGTTTTACGCTCTTACCATCATTAGCCGAGTTAGCATTCTCGTATTTGGAAGCACATTTGGTTTGAACTTTTGTCGCTAGAATCAAATTTTGCTTGGCATGGTAAATGCCTTGTACAAAGACATTGCCTCCATCATGAAAGTTATCAGGACGTACAAGTCCTGTTGAAACAACATTGATCTTAGCCGTATTTTCAGCATTACGCATGGCGAAGGTCAGTTTAAGTTCAGTTGCCTGCCAACGCGAACTTCCTTCACAAATTAGACCGTCAACCTGCACCCCCTTTTGGTCTACACTTTCGGAATTTAAAAATAATTGATCAGGGGTAAAATGATGAACACTTGTATTCCTGACTCCAGACACGATCCAATAGACCATGGCACTAGTCAAAATTAGGCTGGCCGCGAATACTTTTGCTCGGACAAATGGGCGATGATTTTGCATCCTATTTTCCATAGTATATGTCGTAAAAAGTAAGACTTCCGGGTCTTAATTTCTTCAAAATTAAACTGCAGTTTTTATAATAATAATCGGTTCAAAAAGCTACCGTGAAGCAGATAAAGTACCAAGCTCAATTGGAAACATTATTTTATTAAAAAAAACGACAAATTATCAAGCCATTCATACGGTCTTTTCAGGCTAATATGACTAATTGTGAAGAATTCACAGAAACTTGTTTTAGCTATCCACGTCATCACAATTTCAACTTGTCATTTTGATAATGTCAATCTAACTTTCTCTTTTGGAAAAAATCGACTATTTCTTTAGCCAAATGGGACATAGAAGGTATTTTTGGTACAACATCAACTCGAATTTCATGTTCATTCGCAAACGACTTGGTCGTCTGACCTATTACGGCAGTGGTTAGACGGTTCAGAACTTTTTTAGGCATGAAACCTTCAATATGCTGTCGCTGAGTCAAAAAATTTGATAACGTTGAAGGACTGGTAAAAACAATCATATCAAATGCCAATTCGACCAATCGTTGTTGTACAGATCGGATTTGTTCCACATCTCCCGATTGATGAGGTTGGATCGTGTGATAAATGGGAACGTCATTAACAATCCCACCTCTCTGTTGCAACTGTTCCAAAATTTCTCGTTGCCCCATTTCTGACCGAGGCAAAAGTACTTTTTGGTTGGGTTGAAATGGTAGCTCTCTACCAATTACTTCGCCACTCGATTCCGAAGGTAAAAAGTCAGCTAGGATCCCAGCTGACTCCAATGCTTGAGCTGTCTTTAAACTAATCGCACAAATTTTATTTTTTGCCAATGTTCGACTATCCAAACCAAGTTTTTTCAACCTGTGGTTGAAAATCCTTACAGCATTGGAGCTAGTAAAGATTACCCAATTGTAACGGGAAATATTTCGAATTGCTAGTTCCAACTCCTTGTTTGGCTGGATTGGCATAATTTCGACCATTGGACAAGTAACAACTTCAGCTCCACTATCTTCCAACAAAGTAACAATTTCTTTGCTCTGTTCAATGGGACGAGTAATTAGAATCGTTTGACCGAAAAGTGGTTTTTGTTCAAACCACTGACCATATTGGCGAAGATTAACTACTTTTCCGACAACGATTATCACGGGCGGCTGAAGATGATCTGATTTTTGTTGAATGTCATTTAGACAACCAACTATTGTTTCTTGTTGCGCTGTAGTTCCTAGCCGTATCACAGCTACTGGTGTAGTTGGTGTCCGGCCGTGTTCTAGTAGGCTCTTAGTAATACTTCGTATTGTTTTAGCCCCCATGAAAACGACCACTGTGTCCACACTATTAGCAACGATTCCCCAATCGATATTCGATTTATCTGCTTTATGTCCTGCGACAAACAAAACAGAGGATGCCGCATTTCGGTCGGTAATAGGGATTCCAGCATAAGCAGGAACCGCTAATCCAGAAGTAACACCAGGTACAATTTCAAATTCAATATTGGCTTTAGATAGAGCCAATATCTCTTCTCCACCACGACCAAAAACTAACGGATCTCCACCTTTCAGCCGAACAACTATCCTGCCCATTTGGGCTTGTTTGACTAGGATTTGGTTAATTTCATTTTGTAAGTTTCGGGCTGAACCAACTGTCTTACCTACATAAATCTTTTCACTTTGGGGTGAACAGAATGATAAAAGTTGAGGGTTGATTAACCGGTCATATACAATTACGTCTGCTTTTTGTAAACACTCTTGACCTTTGACAGTAATTAGTTTTCGGTCCCCCGGACCGGCACCAACCAAATATACTTTTCCAGTTAACGATTGCTGGTAAGAATTAGTATTCATCTGATTAATTGTTAGTAGAAAGTTCGTAACCAATTTTTTGGCCAAGTTCAGCTGGGTTTGTAATTGATCCTTCTATTCTAGTCCGTTTTATACCCGAGTTAGAAAACAGAATCCCTTCCATTCGTAGTTTATCGGCTACATGATGGGCATAAATGCCAACTGGAACTTGACAACCAGCCTCAATTCCAACAATCTTGATTAATGTATTTAAAGCTGAGCGTTCAGCTGTGATTTCAGCTTGGCTTTTCGCATGGTTGATTTTTTTGACTAAATTAATCATATTTGTATCTTCTGTCCGAACCGTAAGAGCCAAAGCACCTTGACCGACCGCTGGTATCATCTGTTCAGTTGGGATAGGAGTTAGTTGTAAATGGGGTAAGGTTGGTGGTTGATTGTGAGATGAACTGTACAAGCGATTAAACCCTGCCACAGCTAAAATAATAGCCGTTAAATTTGTATCGCGTAGTTTCTGAACTCGGGTATTGATGTTACCGCGGATGCCAATTATTTCTAAATCCGGTCGCTGATACTTTAGTTGGGTTTGGCGGCGAAGACTATGTGTACCAACTTTAGCTCCAGAAGGTAAATCGGACAAGCGCATACCAATTTTGCTGATCAGCATGTCTCTAGGATCATTCCGAATAGGAATCGCGCCCAAGCCAATACCAGCAGGTAAGTCAGTTGGTAATTGCTTTATGCTATGACCGGCCAAATCAATTTTCCCCTCAAGCTGCGCTTGGTCGATTTCTTTCGTAAAAGCTCCTTTACTAAACTCGTCAGTTAGACTAGTTTTTTGGAGGTGGTCTCCCGTTGTTTTAATAATTTTAATTTGAAAATCGAGATCTGAATAATGTTGCTGTAGCTGAGCACAGATGTATTTAGCTTGCCAGAGTGCCAATTGACTCCCTCGCGTACCAATTACAATCATGGGAAATTACTGCCTTTCTGTTCAATAGTTTCATTTTCGTTTAAAGATGACCTTTCATCCAAACGAAACAGCTCGCGTAAGAGGTCAACTTGTTGAATTGAATTAGCCGACATGGCAGTTTGACGAAGATGTCGAGTTGGCGAATCTAGCAGTTTTTTGATTAATGATTTTAGCATCTTTGAAACAACTGCCTGTTGCTCCGTGCTCAGTACTGCTTTTTTGATACTTCGCTCCAGTTCTTGATCAGCAATTTGCTGAAATTTCTGATTAAGCGACTTTATGGTTGGTGTTACCCCCAAAGTGTTTAAATACCGGTGAAATTTGATCGCTTCCTCGGAAGCAATATGTTCTGCTAATTGAGCTTCTTTTTGTCGATCTTCTCGATTGGTATCAACTACCGCTTGCAAATTGTCAATATTGTAGAGATGGACTTTCTCTAATTTTCCACATTCCGGGGCAATGTCACGTGGGACGGCAATATCAATTATGAGTATTGGCTGATTCAGCCGCTGTTCCATAACGTGTTTAAGAGCATCAGGCTGTACCACGTAGTGAGGAGCTGCAGTCGAACTAATTACAATATCAGCTTGCGTTAAAAATTTGAGATCAGGTTGATAGACCATAGCCGTTCCGTCGAACATTTCAGCCATTCGTTCTGCACGTTCACAACTTCGATTGACAACAATCACACGAGATGCACCATTTTCTACCAGATGCTTAACCGTCAACTCACTCATTTTGCCAGCGCCAATAATTACAACTGTCTTATTAGCCAAATTGCCCAGTTGTTGTTTCGCCAACTCAACTGCAGCATAACTGACAGAGACGGCACCAGAAGCAACGTTTGTCTGAGTTCGAATTTGTTTGCCAAAACTGATAGCTTTTGTAAAAAAACGATTCAATAACAGGTCAGTACTATGGCCTCTAAGGGCTTTTTCATATGCTGATTTGATTTGCCCTAGTATTTGTGGTTCACCCAAAATCATCGAATCCAAGCTTGCACTAACTCGAAATAAATGAAGGATTGCAGGTAGGCCTTCGTATAAATAGGTATATTTGGTAACAGCAGAATGGTCCAGCTGAAATAGATCTTCCACGAAATGGAGAAGTTGCTTCGCCGATTGGTCAGGAGATAAAGTGGCGTAAATCTCAACTCGATTGCAAGTGGACAAAGTTACAGAACCCTGTATTTTATATTTAGCTGTCATAGTTTGCAACTGGTCATAAGTATTGCCTTTGATACCCAGTCGTTTCAGATCTGCTTGGATAGCTTGATCAACTTCAGGATTAATAAATTCATTCCTACCCGAAATTTGATTAACTAATGCCAATTGTTCTCGAAAGGCCAACGGTGCAACTGAGTGATTAGTGCCAATGACAGCAAGTTTATCCATAAAATTTATGCTATTTTTTCTTTTATATTGTGTTACGTATCATTCAGAAGCGTTTCCAATTTACTCAAACGCGGTTTCCAAGTGAAATTTATTGAATAAAAACTATTTTCGCCAAATAATTAATGGGTAAAATGAGTACCTGGTAAAAATAACGCCAAGTTTATTTATGAACGTATCGTAAATTGTTCTTCCCTGTATAGCAAGCGCGTAAGATTTGTGTCTATCAACATATGGTGATCAAAATTGGTAATACTTACATTTTTCTGATTATTTATCTTATCCTCGAGTTGAGATACAGTAGACGTCTGGCATATGCTTTCACCAAATGAACAATCAGGTTGACAGTCAAGATGGGTGAGATTAGTATCTATTAACATATGATGGTTGATATCAAGAATACTTGCACTTATTTGATTGCTGATCACCGTTTTGAGTTGGGATAATGTGAAACTTTGATATCGAACCGCATTAAATAAACAATTAGTTTGACAGTTAAGTTTACCAAAAGTAAGGCAACAGTCTTGAACCAAAGTTGATGTCTTTCTTCTAAACTCAAACTGATATTCAACTTCCGATCTAGGCCATGCAGAGCGCAAAATTAAATCATTGTAAAAATTGTATCGTTGTTCTGATAATACAAAACTTTTACTGACAGTTGGACGAAGCGAACCGAGTAATTCCAGCAGTTTGTCATACGAATTATCAGTAAATTGTTCGCAAAGTAGATCATAGATTTGTTCCATGTAATCAACATTTTTGGAAGATTGCTCTCTACACGACATGCCAATAATTAAGTCTCCATCTAGAATTAACCTAGGTGTAACAAACCGGCTACGGCTGGTTTGACCAATAACTTCGATTAATTTTTGGTGTGTCAGATCTTTTTGATTAGTAACAGCTAGAAAAGTATCTCTTCTCGGTTGATCAATGAGTCTAGCACCGCATTTTTGCAAAAGATCGAAACGTTGTTGGTAATTGTAGTTTTGTTCAAGCTGTTTATTAATCCAACAGTTTCTTCCTTCTAGTATTAGCCCAACTGGATATAGTGGAAAACTATTTCCTAGTGGATGATAAGGAAATGAGTCAATGGTATTAGTTTCTTCGAGGTGATTTATTGCATCTAGACCAACCAGCCGTTCAATATATTGTCGAATATAACGGGAGAGTGCAGGGCTATATCCACCTGTTGAAACGCTGATAGTGAGTTGGGTTGTATTAACTAGAGAAGTAGCAGCAAAAGTCGATTCTGGGACAACATCATGGGTATTAATAAGTGGGATGTGATGGGCTTGCTGAAACAATTCTGAATTCAGTGATCTATCCCCAGTATCTATAAAAACTAACAAGTATGAGCCTGCTAAATCTTCAAAAACGTCTTCCCATTTTTGAAGATTAATCAGCCCCTTTTGAACTAGTATTTCTAGTCTCGATGTACTTTCTATGCCGACCCAAGTCACCTTCGCTCCACACCGGTACAGAGAGATAACACGCCTCTCCGCATACAAACCAGAACCAATAACTAGGCAAGGCTGTCGATCTAAATTTAGATGGGCGGGATAAAACATTAAGGTTACCGGTCTCTAGAAACAATATAATCAGCTAGCTGTTCCAAAGCAACACGTGCTGATGTAAACGGTAGACCTTGCAAGGCCGACTTGGCTTGGTTTGCATGGTCTTGTGCAATTTGTAGGCAATATTCCCGTACTTGATAGTGGTCGATAAGATGTCCTATCCACTCTGCAGTTTGACCTTCCTCAAATTCGGTGTTAAATACTATTTCCAGTTTTTCTCGTTCTTGGGGGGTACATTGCTGACGTGTATAGATCATGGGAAAGGTCAGTTTTCCTTCTCTCAAATCGTTGAAAGAGCGTTTCCCAAATTTTTCCGTTTCCGCGGTGAAATCAAGTAAATCATCTATAATCTGGAAAGCAACGCCAATTGCTTCGCCGTAATCATTTATAGACTGAATTTGTTCAGGCTGATCAGTAGCAATGATTGCACCCATTCTGCAGGAAGCTGAAATCAACCGACCTGTTTTGAGACCTACAATCTCTAGATAGTCAGATGCCGAAATTTCAAAATCTCCTTTCTTGTAAGCATGAATCACTTCACCTTCGCACATGGCTTGAGCTGCGTCTGACAAGATAGCAAGAGCTGGATCCTCAGCTTTTCGAGTAACTAACATATTGAGAACACGAGCATGCAAATAATCGCCAACTAAAACGGCAACCTTATTGCCCCATTCGGAATGTAAAGTAGATCTTCCCCGACGGATTGGCGCTTCATCTAGCACATCGTCATGAACTAGAGATGCAACATGAATTAGTTCTACACAAGCGGCGAGAATGTAACCATCACCGCCAGCATAACCACAGGCTTGAGAAGACAATACTACTAAGATAGGTCGTAATCGTTTACCACCCCCCTCAACAACATGACGTACAGCTTGATCCACAAAATCGTAGCGGATCGCTGTTTCTCTGAGCAGAATCTGCTCTATAGCTTGAAGGTCGTGAGTAATTGGCTGGCAGATTTGTTCAAAAGTGAGATTGGACATCGGGATGTTTGCTCCAGTCTCTATTAGTAACTAAGTTAGTTCATGGTTGGTTGAGTTCGTTCCACAAGGATCGGTAAAAATTCATTACCCGAACTGCGTCAGTTTCGTTATCGCATCCAGCAATTTCCGCTAATGTAAAACCTTCATATCCAGAGGTCCGCAATTCCGAAAAAAGTTCTCTCCAAGGGTATTCTGTCCGATGCAACTCAGTAATGTGAACCAAGCCAATCTTATGTTTAACTAGGCCAAACGGTTTTTCAATTGAGTTGTCTTCCACCTCTCCAAAATTCGAGTTCCAGCATACGCAGACATTATTGTGATCGGCAATATCCATGATCGTACGAATATGACGCAATTCAGAAGTTCCTCTGCCGTGGACCTCTAAGCGGATTTGCACACCATAGTCACTGGCAAATTCACCGCATTCCCTTAGAGATAGGCCAATTTGTTCTAGCGTTTTATCTTCCGTTACATCGTCTGGAAATCCGTTGGGACGAACTTTAACCCCTGGTGCTCCTACATCAGCAGCTAATTTAGTGTATTCCTTTGTGCCCTCGATGTTATGACGAACGATATTAGGGTCAGACGAATGGTAATCAAATGCTGAACCCAAACCAGCCAATTCTACAGCTGAATTTGTAAACATTTTTGCGACTTCTGTCCGTTCGGTTAGTGATAGTTCCACCTCAACTTTATGTGCATGTGTAGTTCGCAATTCTACACCTTGAAATCCTGTTTTAGTACAGTTTTGGATAATTGTGGGAACATCCCAGTCTTTAGCCATATTGTATGTAACCAATCCGAGTTTCATTGATCGCTCCAATTATGCTGGTTATATTAATCAGAATCCCAGTGCCTATGGCAAAGAAAAACAGCCCGTTATTATATCATGAGGTCCTAGTAGGTGCAAGAAGTCAAGAAATACTAATCTTGCAATCAATATGTTGATTTGCTAAGATAGCTGAGTTGCCGAAAAGAAAAAACGATTTATGAATTTGAGGAAAAAATATGCCTTTACCCAAAATGGTGCGCGTTAAACAACTCTTCCCAAGGGTTTTTTTAGAAGATGTTCGTCAAATCGTTCAGTCAGAATTGGTGGATATTGGAATCGCGTCAATTATCAAAAGTGGAGACACTGTCGCTGTTGGAACTGGTAGCCGAGGCGTTGCCAATATTTCAGTCGCTGTCAAGGCTGTAGTTGACACTCTAAAAGATATGGGTGCCAAACCATTTGTTTTTCCGGCTATGGGTAGTCATGGTGGAGCGACACCAGAAGGGCAGACCGAAGTTCTACACCATTATGGTATTTCTGAACAAACGGTGGGTGTGCCGATCAAAGCCACGATGGATACAAGAATAGTGGGAGAAACTGCTGACAATTTACCTGTTTTTTTAGACCAGTACGCCGCGGACGCTGACCATGTAGTACCGATCAATCGTGTCAAGTCTCACACTGACTTTACTGGTTCTATCGAAAGCGGCATTATGAAAATGTTAGCTATTGGTGTTGGCAAGCAAAGGGGAGCCAACATGTATCATCGCGCCTTTTTTAGTTATGGTTTTGAGCATGTGATTCGAACCTCTGCCGGATTATTAATTGATTCCGGTAAGATTGCTTGCGGTGTTGCCTTAGTCGAAAATGCCTATGGTGAAACAGCCTTGGTCAAAGCCATGCGAGCTACGGATATCCTCTCAACTGAACAGAAACTTCTGGTGAAATCTAAAGAAATTTCAGCCAAACTGCCTTTTGATAATCTTGATCTGCTGATTGTTGACTGGATGGGTAAAAACATTAGTGGAACCGGTATGGATACTAATGTCATTGGCCGTTATATGCAAAATTTTGAGTTAGAACCTGAAAAACCATCTTATTTACGGATTCTGGTTTGTGATTTGACCGAAGAAAGTGGGGGAAATGCCACTGGTATTGGGCTAGCCGATTTTACTACAAAACGCTTAGTCAACAAGTTTGATAAAGAACCGACTTACATGAACTGTATTACATCCTTAGGTCCACAAAAATCTCGCATCCCATTCCATTTTGACACTGACCGAGAGACTATCGTTGTTGCTCTTGATACAATTGGATTAACGCCACCAGAAGATGCAAGAATAGTGCGTATCGAAAACACACTGAAATTAGGTCATATCGATATTTCAGAGTCGCTACTGGAGTCAGCTCAACTGATGGCGTCCTTGGAAATTCTCGGCGAACCAGAAAGTTTATCCTTTGATAGCAATGGTAACTTATTGTCCTTCTAAATCATCAAGGAGTAAGTATGGATTTCCCAAAATTGTCAGCTGCTACGCTCATGGAACGGCTAACACCACCTGTCGGTAAAGTAAAGATGGTGCTCGATACCGACACCTACAACGAAATTGACGATCAGTTTGCAGTTGTGCAAGCACTAATGTCTCCAGACAGTTTTGATTTGATTGCCATTTATGCTGCTCCTTTCCACAATAGTAACTCGGAAAACGCCGGCGATGGCATGGAAAAAAGTTACCAAGAAATACTCCGATTGCTAGCAAGACTAAGTGTATCTCCTGATGGTTTCGTTTTCAAAGGCTCTACTAGATTTTTATCTAATTGGGAACAACCAGAAGCTAGCCCTGCGACTGATCATCTAATCAATTTGGCCTTAGAATCAAATGACGTTTTGTATGTAGTAGCCATTGGTGCTATTAGTAATGTGGCTTCGGCAATCTTGCTAGAGCCAGAGATTGTGAAAAAAATAGTAGTGGTTTGGCTTGGCGGTCAACCTTACCACCATCAACATAGTCGAGAATTTAATTTAGCTCAGGATATCCTATCGTCCCAGTTGATTTTTGACTGTGGCGTGCCATTGGTTCAGATTCCTTGTCAAGGTGTGGCTTCACATCTTCAGACCACAGTAGCCGAAATTGAACGTTATGTCCAAGGAAAAGGGGACATTGGAGACTATCTGACCAAAATTTTTAAAGATTATTATCAAGACCATTTTGCTTGGTCGAAGGTAATTTGGGACATTTCTGCAATTGCTTATTTAATTGATCATTCTTGGCTGGAAACGGAACTCGTGCATAGCCCAGTTTTGACTGATCAGGTGACATTGAGTATCGATCGTCGTCGACATTTTGTTCGAGTAGCTACTCATGTCCATAGGGATCCTATTTTTCGTGATTTATTCCGAAAACTCGAAGCATTCGATACAGTTTAAACATATAAAGAGATTCGTAGCTGAATGGTAACTTTAGTCGAATAATCTTGCGGGGCTCTAATCGAGTTGTGGTTTGACATGTGCAGGGATAGGATGATATGATTGGAGCTAGCGCGACTGTCCTGAAAGGTGCAAATGCCTGCCGTAATTCCCCGACTTATTGCTGAAGTTTTTGAACACACCAATTTTGGTGGTAGGCGTGCTTTTATTTTTGAATCAATTGAGTTTACTGCACAAATTGGTTTCCAAGATAATATCTCTTCCGTTAGGGTTTATAAAGGACCGGGTTTCCGCTCTAGCCCTAATTACAAGGCTATTTTCCACCAACATCGTGGATTTCAAGGGGAAAAACTGGCTTTAGGGCCAGGGTTTTATCCTAACTTGCATGACGTAACATACAATTTCCCAGATAGTATTTCGTCTATCAGTTTTGGTTCAGTATTGGAAACATCTGGCCCTGAATGGGGAACCGTGCCGGTTATTGTTGAATGTTATGAGCATGTTGATTATGGGGGGCGTAAAATAACAATTCTGCGGGATGTTGCTCATACTGGGGATCTTGGCATTCACGATAGTATTTCCTCAGTCAGAATATTTAAGGGTTCTGATTTCCCTCCTGAAGGAACTGACATCCATTTTTTTGAACATGTCGACTTTGAAGGGGCTAGACTAAGCGTACGAATGGAACCTTTTGAGTACAAGAAAGAAATTCCAAATCTTCATGTCCTACCTCAGAATTTTGCTGATATGATATCCTCAGTTAAAATTGAAGGTTGGTCATCTTCCTCAGAGTTTACTGAGTTGATATTTGATGATGAATTCATTGGTAATGACATGCGACCAGAATGGAAATGGGTGGATCCTGGTGGTGGGGGAACTTGGTCGGAACAACAAGGTTACTTGGAAATGCGGGCCGAGCCGGGCCAAGATTTATGGCATGGCTCACCTCCGGGGCAAGGCGCTGATATGGATGCCCCTCGATTGTTAATGGAGGTAGAGGGGGACTTTGCTGTTGAGTGTCGGCTCCGCGTATCACCTGATTTGCGTGAGCATGGTGGTCTTTTGGTATGGAAAAGTCCTAATTCCTTTGTTCGACTTGAAAAGACGTCAGGTCCACATGGTTTTCGTGGAGATGTTCGGTTTGAGAGGCATGTCAATCGACAATATTCATTGGTTGGTCGTGGTTCTGGCTTGCGCAATGTGCGTGAGCTTTATCTTAGAATGGAGCGGCGTGGAAATCAATTCTTAGGCTATGCTAGCTCAGATGGAGTCAAGTGGGTTAGTTGCGGTCAAACCAACGTCGGCATGGGAAATTCCGCTCAGGTTGGCATGCACACTTTGTGTCCAGGAAATATTCCACCTACTTTGACTCGATTTGAGTATTTTCGTCTTTTTAAATGCAAGACCGACACCACCGAATTTGTTCATCGTTACACAAATTCAAGGCGAGGGCGACTCTCAGATCAGGAGTTTAGATCTCGTCGTACTGATTTGGCTAACCGAGCACTCAGAGACCTGACCTGATTTTATGGCTCTTTCACCAAGATTAGTCATCGAAGTGTTTCAACATGTTAATTACGGTGGTCGTAAAATTACTATTGTTAACTCAGTACCAAACACCGAAGATATTGGCGCGCAAGACTTAATCTCATCGATTAAGATTTACAAAGGACCAGCATTTTCTGCGGCACCCAATTACAAAGCCATATTCCATGAACACGTCAATTATGCCGGTCGCAGGCTAGTTTTAGCTCCTGGCTATTATCCCAATATTCATCAGATTCCCTATAATTTCGGAGACGTAATTTCCTCAATCGGTTTCAGTCCAGCAGCTCACCCCACTCCGCCTGAATATGGCGCGATACCTATGATTATCGAAGTGTACCGTGACGCTGACTATCGCGGTCAAAAAGCTATTATTTTACGAGATGTCAGCGACTTAAAGAATATCGGAATTGATAATTCGATTTCTTCAATGCGAATCCAAAGAGGACCAAATTTTCCGTTTAGTGGTTGTCGTGTGGTTTGCTACGAACACCCAAATTTTGAAGGAAGGCGGATGATTTTGGCACTTAATAGTCGAGAGTACAAAGTGGATTTGAGAAACTTGAACATGTCGCCACAATCTTTTTCTAATACCATTTCTTCTGTGAAAATTGTGCCGATGGGTGCTTTTCGAGTGCTAATAGTCGTTGGTGATAATCGAACTCATGAACCAGGGATTTTGGAAACTCTGACTGATATCGAGGGACATAAATTCGATTATCATACTGTCCATATTAATTCTAATCCGGATAATTATGGTAGTCCGAATACTGCGGTGAAGTTGTCTAGTATGTTACTTTCGGAATATGATATTGTGTGGTTTACTTGGAATGCTCCCGCTCACGATCGACAATATTTGGTTGAGGATGCAGAGGACGATATTAAAGCCTTTGTTCAAAAAGGTGGTATAGTTTGGGCCTCAGCTATGGATGATAATATCGTTCCCCCCGACGGTGTTCACACGCATGAATCTTCATGGAGAGGCAATTGGTTGCCGATTGATCAGTATCCAATTCGTGTTGTTAATTCATCTGACATCAATGTCAATATCACTGAGGATGGGAAAAGAACAGGTTTATTTACTTGGCCGAATAAGGTCGATGTCAATACACTAGTTACTGATGATCATTGGGTTACAGACGATCCAGCTTACACCAAATTAGCTGTTCGCCGAGATAATCAAGACGCAGTTGGTGTTCAACTAAGATGGGGAGATGGTTACTACGTTACCTTTGCTATTGATACTCGTGATTCGGCCAAAGCAACCTTAGCAAAAACGTTGATTGAGAACGCTCTCTGTTATTTAGCTAATCTCGCTTGGCAGTCTTCGCCACGCCAACCACTGAAAGGTCGATATCGTCTTAATAAAAGTGCCGATTGGCGGAACTTACACTTTTGAGGTCTTTCCCTACTTTGTCTAGGAGCAACGCATGCGACTAATTATTCTTGTCGTAACTCTTTTTGTTGTGGCTGTTTTGGTCAGTCTTCTTGCTTACCAACAAGCAGATCAGTACAACCTAGTGGGTTTTGCTCGCTGGACTTCAATATCTTTGGTCGTCATCTTTGTTTTGAGTGGAGTTTTTCTCGCATTTGTAGTTCGTTATAAAAAACCGAAAGCCGATATTTCACTAGTGAGAACTGGGGGCAGTGGTGAAAAAGTCAGTGTTACTGCAGGTCTTTGGCTTAATACTATTATTCACGAAGTCAAAGAGATTTCTCTAAATACCATGGTATTAGAGGTGTTACGAGAAGGGGAAGACGCATTCATTACACTTGATTACAATCGAGCTAATGTGGAGGCTGTTTTTTACCTCCAGGTTGAACCTAATGAAGATGACATTCTACGGGCGGCCCAAGCACTGGGGGATAAATCAATGACCCCGGAAACAATCCGAGAACTGATTGAGCCGAAGTTAGAGGGGGCATTACGAAGTGTAGCGGCTGAGAGCGAAATTGGCGACCTGTTACAAAAACGAGTCGAGTTTGCAGAAAAGGTTGATGAAGCCGTTGGTGAGAATTTAAAAATTGAGAATGGTCTGAAATTAGAAGCGGTTTCGATTATCCGTGTTGACCAAACTCCTATTGAAACTTACAAGCGAGAAAACCAATTCGATGCTCGTGGTATTCGAACTATCACCGAGATAACTGCTGATCAAGAAAAACAAACAGAGCAAATTGAGCAAGAGAAAGAGGTAGCAATCGTCAAGATTGTTGTCGATGCCCGGATACAGAAACTGGAGGCTGAACAAGATCAGGCTTGGGCTGAATCAGATCAGCAGAAAAATATTGCTATTTATGCTGCTGAACGGGAAGCCGACACTATGAAGTTTCAGTTTGAGATGGAGCAAGAAGTGCAAGAGCGTGAATTCTTGATGAAACAAGAAGTTGAGAAAGCTCGACTCGCCCAAGAGCAGGCAGTTGAAGAACGCGAAATTGAAAAAATCAAAGAGGTTGAGTTAGCTAAAGTCGAACAAGAGCAAACAGTTCAAATTAGAGAAATTGAAAAGAATTTGATAGTAGAAACAGAGCAGATCGAACAGATGAAAGCTGTCCAAATAGCTGAAATTGAAAAAGATCTGACAGTAGAAGTGGCTCGTTTTGGTCAGGAAGAAACGGTTGGTATCCGAGAACAAGAGAAAGTATTGGAAATTGAACGGGCTACGATTGGTCAAGAAGAAGGGGTGGCTTTACGAGATATTGAAAAAGCATTGGCTGTT